>JAZRWZ010000145.1:0-2835 GCA_045599985.1 Acutalibacteraceae bacterium
CAGCGTGGTTTCCCTGCTCAAAACCTTCGGTGTTCTGGAAACGGAGGCAGACCCCAGATTTACCAGCATTTCCGATTCCGTCAAGGAGATTCAAGCCAAGGTGGATGATATCGACCGCAAGGCGGATGCCATTCAGGATACCCTGACCAATGA
This sequence comes from Acutalibacteraceae bacterium, assembly GCA_045599985.1. Lineage (GTDB taxonomy): Bacteria > Bacillota > Clostridia > Oscillospirales > Acutalibacteraceae > CAG-177. The sequence continues at coordinate 154 of JAZRWZ010000145.1, forward strand.
ATTTGCCTACATTGACCTGATTCTTCTTCAGCAGGATTATAATCACTACAAGAATGATGTGTGGGCGCAGTTTTATACGGATGCGGTGCAGCCCCTCAACAACCTTCAAACTGAATATGCCGACGGCGTGAGCTGGCTGCTTATCAGCTTTGCCGAGCTGTGGCAGGACGGGGAAGGCGAAACCGGCCTGCGTGCCCTTTTCGGCAAAAATGAAGAGACCGGCGAGGTTATGCAGGTTTTCTCCGGCAGAAATATGGATGAGCCCGGTGAAAAGCTGCCCGCAGTTCCCAATGTATCAGTTGATAATATTCCGGTTGATTATTCGGTAACTCTGCCTGCGGAATATATCTGTGCAAATATGAACAGAAAGGTTGCCATCAATAACGGCAACTGCCTTGATGAGCTGACAAAGGCCCTTGAAAAGGGCGTTTACGCCGCCGCCGAGGATGGCAAGCTTGCCTATTACTCCGGCTTTGACAGTCAGTGGAATTCTTACAGTGAAGAGAAAAAGCAGGAAACGGCAAAGGAAATTGCCGCCGAGCTTCTTGATTCCCTTGCCTTTGCCTGCGCCTACACCGAGGCAAACGAAAAGGGCTTTGCCGCAAGCGTAAAGAATGCCTACCGTGTTTTCACAACCTGGGCAGCGGGCGCCGAGTCCCTGACCTCACCGTTATTTGCCCGTTTCAAAATGCTTGCGCTCACTCACGGCTTTGAGGGCGAGGTAAGGGAGCAGATAGATAATATCTATTACTATATGCTTGTGATGAACCTGAACTATGTTGACTTTGCGGAAACCGTAGCCTCCATGAGCCGCTCCCTGAACGAAAACGACCGTGTCGAAATAAGGGATATGTACCTGAATGCGGAGCTGGGCATGGGCAATGAATATGTGAATTTTGTTACCGGCTGCCCCAACTACTGCTACCAGACGGAAAGCGTAATCGAATACCGGAACGCAACCGTTGAGTCACAAACTCAGTTTGCCTACGGCATTATGCCCGGCTCCAGGGACGAGCACACAGATGAAGAGATGGTCTGGTATTACGGCCACTTCAGCCAGCAGCCCTGGATACTTTACGAAACAAACAAAAATTATTCCGGCGACAGCAACACCGCAAAGCAGCAAAAGGCGGAAAGCGGAGAGGACCTGCTGGGAAGAAGTATTTCTTCAAAACAGGCAGCCATACTTTACGCCATGTACGGCAGCAGCGGCAGCGAGGGCAGCTTTGCCGATTACCTTGCCGCAAACAATGTGACACCGGATGGCGAAAAGGTGAAGGACGGCATTATGACCTCCATGGCAAGCCGCAATTTTGCCGTATCAGACGAAACAAAAATGACCTGTTACCTGCCCACAACCGTGGGTAACTATTACTTCACCGGGGGCAAAACATACTCGGTCAAATCGGATTTAAGAAATAAACTTGCCAAAAACCACAACGACGGCAGTTATCTGGTTCACGACCAGGCAACCGGCGGATATCTCAATACCAAAACCGGAGCCGGCAACGAAAACGCCATACTTTGCTGCCGCACCGTTTACGCCGACAATGTGTGGCCCGCCGATGTTATGGTGGCTTTCTCAACAGGAAAAAACAAAAATGTAAGGCAGCGTATGTCCGGCAAGCAACAGGAGGAAGAATACGGCGAACACCTTGACCGCGGCAGCTATGATACATATAAGGTAACCTCCACATTTTACGAGGATTACGGCATGCTGGTCTCGGCACCCGTAAACACCTACACCTTCCCGGAGGATACCAAGTCAATTCCCGATAATTACTTTAAGAACGGTGCGGAGCTGGATGAGCTCCATATTCCCGGCACCCCGGAAAATATAGGTGAAAACGCCTTTGCCGGCGTGGGCACCCCCGCAGACCGCTGTCTGCTGAGAACCGGCTTTGTTGTGGGTTCTCTTATTGACAAATGGCACGGCGGTTATTTCGGCAACACCCATATCACCGTGGAGAAAAATGACGGCTCCGGCGAAAAAGAAAGGGTCGTGGCGGTTGCGGGTGCACCGGTTTCAAGTGTTGTGTGCACCTTTACGGCACCCGACTATGCCGCTTTTGAGGGCTGGAGCTTTTACCCCAACGGCTCTGTGGTTGACCCGGATGAAAATATACCGGTTACCGGCGGGCCGAGCGGCGAAGTCATCCTCTATGCCAAATGGAAATATGACCACGAGCACGATTTTGAGGTGACAAAGGAAGGGATTGCCCCCACCTGCACCGAGGCGGGCTGCACAGAGGAAAAAACCTGCAAAACCTGCGGCTATGTTACCTGTGAGGCCCTGCCCGCCGCATGCCACACCTGCACTTATACAAAGTCAGGCGATAATTACATTGCCAAGTGTTCAACCTGCGGTTACGAGGCAACCCTTTACCCGAAGGTTTACGGTTATCACACCGTGTGGAGTGAGGATAAGGAGGGCAGCAGCAGCATCATCTATATGAGCCCATTCAGCGGCGGTGCCCTTACCCCCGGAATGATACAAATTGCCGACGACGGCATTTATGTAATCCAGAGCAATGACCCCGAAAATCAGTATGACCACCAGACGGTTACGGTCTTTGTCGGATTAAATGTGAGCATCTGCCTTGTCGGGTTAACAATAAAAGGCAGCTACGGCTATGTGGGCTTCAACGCGGGAAAATCCAATGTTCACCTTACACTGAAGGG
>JAZRWZ010000146.1:0-19359 GCA_045599985.1 Acutalibacteraceae bacterium
GCAATCCCCATCAGCCATTGCTGACCGAACTGCATGAATCCCACCGTCAGCTGTCCGGTCTGAATAAAGGAGAGCAGACTGCCGCTGAGCAGGGAGGCGAGAAAACCCACTACCCCTTTCACACTGTTGTTCACGGCCATAGCCTCCAGAATATAATCGCCGTCGGCGAAATAATAGGCCAGATTGTAGATATTCTGACCGATTCCCGCCTGACTTACGCTGTAAAGCACAGAATACACCACAATGCACCAGCGGGTGGCGGGGGTGGCAAACAGGCCGAAAATATAACTTACTACAAGAAGAATCAGAGCCAGTCGGAAGCCCTTGTCATATCCTTTTTTGTCGGAGTATTTGCCGAAGGGAACGGAAACGGCAAAGCGCACCAGACTTGCCGCGGTATTGATGACCTGCACCTGCCCCAGAGAATAGCCGAGGTCGGCGGTTTTGAAGGTGCCCAGAAAGCCGCTGACGGAAAAAGCGGAGATACCGTAAAGTGCCACCATGATGATGACATTGCGCATTTTCGGGTCGGCCAAAGTGTGGTTCCATATCTGACGAAAGGTTTTTTGCCCGTTATTCTGCACAATGGGAATATCCCGGAACAGCATCAGGCTGATGAAGTTCAGCACCATCACAACCGCCATGCAGCCCACAATGAACAAAAAGCCCGTTTTCATTTGCCCTTTGGCCTCAAAGCCATCCACCATATAACCTACAAACAAGGTAAATGCGATGCCGGAAATCAGGCTTATCATTTCCTTGGCGGCGGAGTAGGTGCCCCGTTTCTGAGGGTCCACAAAGGCATTTCCCCACCGATAGGCAATGTTGTTATTGAGGTAAAGGAAGAGATAGGCCGTAACGATGATGACAAAAACCAGCACCGTTTTGGCGGTGAAGCCCACCTTCAGGAAGGGAAGCAAAAACAGACAAAGGAAGAAAAACTGGCTGAGGGTATCCAGCACAATCACCGTTTTTTTCACGCTTTTGATACGCCCGGCAAAGCCCAGACTGAAAAGCTGAAACAGGAAGGTGACGGAGATAACGGAGGAGATGATGCCCGTGGCAGAATCGCTCAGGCCGATGTAGGTGAGCAGCTTGGATAAAAAGGCATCACTCACCAGCAGGGCAATAAAATAATCAAAGGCACACTGCGCCTTGTATGCCCCCCGTGATATTTTGTATTCCTTTGTGTCAAACACCGATTTCATCTGCCGCTCCCGCTGCTCTGCCTTGGCAAAAGGGATTCGAACCCGATATGTGTTCAAATTCCTTTTGCCTTGCCCGCAGAATACCCCGGGCCCGGCATTTTTCTGCTATTATAGCATCGGAGATTCGGCGTTGCAACGGAAATAAAATACGAAAATCATTTACTTTTGCCGTTAAAAAATGGTATAATATCCGAGTCAGGATGATAAATCCGCCATTACGCGTGAAAGGGGAATTTCAACTATGTCCAAATATGATATTGCCGCCATCATCTGGCCTTCCTACACCGGGGACGAACCCCGCAGCCGCATCTTCTGGCCGGAGGGCTACGGCGAGTGGCAATCCGTCAAAAGCATGCCCAATAAAGGCTACGAGGGCTGCCGCTGGCCCCGCAAACCCCTGTGGGGTTATGTGAACGAGGCAGATGCCGACGTGATGGAGATGCAGATCAACGCCGCCGTGCGCCACGGAGTCAACACCTTTATTTACGACTGGTACTGGTATGACAACCGTCCTTTCCTTGAGAACTGCCTCAACGACGGCTTCCTGAAGGCCGCCAACAATAAGGAAATGAAGTTCTACCTGATGTGGGCCAACCACAACGCCACCTACCTGTGGGATATCCGCAACTCGCAGGACAGAGGAACCACCGTGTGGAAGGGCGCTGTGACCGAGAAGATTTTTGACGAAATCTGTGACCGCACCATCGAGAAATACTTCAAAAAAGAGAATTATTACACCATTGACGGCTGCCCCGTCTACATGATTTTTGATTTGCAGAACTTTGTGGACAGCTTTGAAAGCCCCCAGCGCTGCCGTGAGGGCGTGGCCCGCTTCCGTGAAAAAACCGTGAAGGCCGGGTTCAAGGGTCTCCACTTCCAGCTCGCCTTTTTCAGCGATTACAAGAGCCGTTTCCAGAAGCCGGACGGCAGCGGCCCCTTCAGCATGAAGGAGCTCATGGAGTTTGTGGGCTTTGACAGCTTCACCAACTACAACTGGGCCTGCACCCCCATCAATATTGACCGCGACTATGACAAAGTGCTGGAAAGCTACATGGATGTGGCTGCCGACTATGACACCTGGTCGGTGCCCTTCTACCCCAACATCACCATCGGTTGGGATAACAACATCCGTTTCAAGGAGTTCATCCCCGGCGTGATTCGCAACAACACCCCCGAGGCATTTGAAAAAGCCTGCGAACGCATTAAGGCCTATGCCGACAAAGCCATGGCCGAGGGCAAAATGAAAGTGCCCCTGATTACCGTGAACAGCTGGAACGAATGGACGGAAACCAGCTATCTGGAGCCCGATGACCTGTACGGCTACGGCTATCTGGATGCCATCAAGAAAGTGTTCGGTTAATGTTTTTTCGGATAATATCCGCTTTTTTTCTTGATTTTTCGCACCGGTTGTGCTACTGTTTTTTGCGGGAATGAGGTTCTCCCATAGCAAATGAATTTTTGCTAAAACCGCTTTTTTAAGCCGATGACTTCTGCCGATTCATATGCAGAAGGTATCGGCTTTTTATTATTTCGGGAGGGATTTTGTGATTACATCCTTGGCACTCATCTTTCTGGCGGGTCTGGCTGCTGCCGCCCTTTGCAAAGCAATCAAACTGCCCCGCATTATCGGCATGCTGCTTTGCGGCATTGCCGCAGGGCCCTTTGTGCTCAACCTGCTCAGCCCGTCCATTCTGAATATCTCCGCCGATTTGCGTCAGGTGGCGCTCATCATTATTCTGATCAAGGCGGGGCTGTCACTGAACCCGGCGGATTTGAAAAAGGTGGGCCGGCCTGCGGTGCTGATGTCCTTTTTGCCCGCTCTGTTTGAAATCGGCGCGGTGGTGGTTTTCGCCCCCCTGCTGCTGCCCGTCAACCCCACGGAAGCGGCGGTCATGGGCGCGGTGCTGGGTGCCGTTTCCCCCGCCGTGGTGGTGCCCCGCATGGTGGAGCTGATGGAAAACGGCTACGGTACGGATAAAAGCATTCCTCAACTGATTCTGGCGGGTGCCTCCCTTGACGATGTGTTTGTGATTGTGCTGTTTTCCGCCTTTGTGGGAATGGCGCAGGGCAGCGGCGTTTCCGCAAAAAGCCTTGGTGAAATTCCCGTATCCATTGTGCTTGGCATCGGCGCGGGTGCTCTGGTGGGTCTGCTCATCGCCGCAGTGTTTGAATGGGCGCACCGCCGGGGCCGCTCCCTGCGGCAGGCGGAAAAAGCGATGCTGGTGCTTGGGCTTTCCTTTGCACTCTCCGCATTGGAAACCGCGCTCAAGGGCACCGTGCCCCTGTCGGGTCTGCTGGCGGTCATGAGCCTTGCCCTGATGATAGAGCTCCGCTGCCGTCCCGAGGTTACCCGTGACCTGTCACAAAAATTCGGCAGGCTTTGGGTGGCGGCCGAGGTTGTGCTATTTGTGCTGGTGGGTGCCGCCGTGGATATCCGTTACACCCTCTCCGCCGGAGTCAACGCCATTCTGCTGATTCTGACAGCGCTGGTATTCCGTTCAATAGGCGTGCTGCTTTGCCTTATCGGCACTCCCCTCAACAAAAAGGAGCGTGTATACTGCGTGATTGCCTACCTGCCCAAGGCCACGGTACAGGCCGCCATCGGCTCCGTTCCCCTTTCGCTGGGGCTGCCCTGCGGCAACATCGTGCTGTCCGTTGCGGTGCTCTCCATTCTGATTACCGCCCCCTTGGGCGCATTGGGAATGGATGCTTCCTACCGCTCACTGCTCAATAAGGCGAACAATGTTCCATAAAGCTGTTTTCTTTTTTCCCTTGCATCGGACATAATAAGCATATGCCGGCTTGAGGTTCATGCGGAGAATTATTGATTTCATCCGTCCTTTTCCGGCGGCAGCTTCGGCTGCTGCCGTTTTTTCCCTGCTGCCGTTTTTTCCTCTTGCTCGGGAGAGTGCCGCGCCGTATAATGGGCATAATCTGTAATGAAAGTGGAGATACGCTATGATTTTGTTTGTGAACGCCTGCCCCCGCACGGATTCCCGCACCGCCTTTCTCGCCCGGAAGCTGCTTGCCGGGTTAGGGGAATATGAAGAACTTACCCTGCGGGAGGAATCCCTGCTTCCCATGAGCGAGGAGCGTCTGGCCCGGCGCACCGCCCTGCTGCAGGCAGGCCGGTATGACCACCCCGATTTTGCCCTTCCCCGTCAGTTTGCCGCGGCGGATACCGTGGTGATTGCCGCCCCCTACTGGGACTATTCCTTCCCCTCCCTGCTCAAACTATATATCGAAAACATCTATGCCGTGGGCATCGTGTCCCGCTATGACGAAAACGGCATGCCTCAAGGCCTTTGCAAAGCACGGCAGCTTTATTATGTGACCACCGCCGGCGGCCCCTATGACGGACGCTTCAGCTTTGAATACATCAAGGCGCTGGCGCAGAACTGCTTCGGCATTCCCGAGGTGAACCTCATAAAAGCGGAAATGCTGGATGTGGAGGGCTTTGATGCCGCCGCCATTCTGCGTGAGGCTGCCGCCCGATACGGATTGGAATAATGCCCTGTCACGCCAAAAAAATATATCCGTTCTACTCTCCGCCCTCGGTTTGGGCGGAGTTTTTATACATTTTTCATCAAAAAGTTCGTCTTTTTCCTTTATTTTCTACTTCAAAAATCATAAAATATATAGAAATAAAGAAAAAGCTATGATATAATCGAAGAAGCATGGTTAAAGTGACCCAGTTTGGCTTTTCACCATGACGATACTTGAATTACAGGAGGAAAAAGGCCAATGCTTAAGAAAGTCAGCAAAATTCCTTTCTCCGGCACTCCGGAGCAGGAAGCACAGCTGAAGGCTGTTATTGACGAGTGCAAGAACGACAAGCATCTTCTCATGCATGTTATGCAGCAGGCTCAGTCTATTTACGGTTATCTGCCCTTTGAGGTTCAGGTAATGATTGCAGAGGGTATGGACATCCCTCTTGAGAAGGTTTACGGTGTATCCACCTTCTACGCCCAGTTTGCTCTCTCCCCCAAAGGTAAATACAACATTTCCGTTTGCCTGGGCACCGCCTGCTATGTAAAAGGCTCTCAGGCCATTCTGGACAAGCTCACCGAGATTCTCGGCATAGAGCCCGGCGAATGCACCCCCGACGGCAAGTTCTCCCTTGAGGAATGCCGTTGCGTAGGCGCCTGCGGCCTTGCCCCCGTATTCCTTGTGAATGACGATGTATACGGCAGGTCCACTCCCGATGAGATTGCCGATATCCTGAAGAAATACGAATAATCGCACAAGGGAGCTCTGTTTATGAAAATCAGTTCGATTTGTTCCCTGCTTGACGCCGAGGTTCTGTGCGGTGAAGAAAAGTTGGAGATGGATGTGCTCTCCGCCTGCGGCAGCGATATGATGAGTGATGTGCTTGCCTATGTGAAGAATCAGGCCGTTCTGCTTACCGGCCTTGTGAACCCTCAGGTGATTCGCACCGCCGCCATGATGGACATGGTCTGCATCGTTTTTGTGCGCAGCAAAACCCCCTCCGACGACATGATTGCCCTTGCCAAAGAATGCGACATTACCGTTCTTACTACGCCCAAGCGTATGTATGAAGCCTGCGGTAAACTGTACGCGGCAGGGCTCGGTTCCGAAGTCAATGTCTGAACCCTTAATTTTCACCTACAATGTGGATGGCGAAGACTTCACCTCGGCAGGTCAGGCTTCTGTTATGGTGAAGCGGAATCTGAACCAGATTGGTTTTGCGCCTGAGGTCATCCGCCGCGTATCCATTGCCATGTACGAGGGCGAAATCAATATGGTGATTCACGCCCACGGCGGCAAAGCAAGCGTGATTATTCACGAGAACTGCATCGAAATCATTTTAGAAGATAAAGGCCCCGGTATTGCCGACATCAGTCAGGCCATGCAGGAGGGTTTCTCCACGGCCCCCGACAATGTGCGCAATCTGGGTTTCGGCGCAGGCATGGGCCTGCCCAACATGAAACGGTACAGCGACTCCATGGAGATTGAATCCACCGTGGGTGTCGGCACCACCATTACGATGAAGGTTAACTATTGAGCATATGAACTCATACATTCACTCAGTTTCACTCGATTCGCAAAAGTGCAAAGGCTGCACCACCTGCATGAAGCACTGCCCCACGGAGGCTATCCGTGTTTACAAAGAGAAGGCACACATCAACCCCGACCGCTGTATTGACTGCGGCGAATGCATTCGTATGTGCCCTCACAACGCCAAAAAGGCAATCTACGCCAAAATGGAGCAGATGCAGCGCTTCAAATGGAAGATTGCACTTCCCGCCCCTGCACTGTTTGCGCAGTTTGACGGGCTGGATGACCTTGACTATGTGCTGCAGGGGCTTCTGGACATCGGCTTTGACGATGTGTTTGAAGTTTCACAAGCCGCCGAGTATGTCACCGCCTATTCCCGTCAATACCTGAAAACAGAAGGAATCTGCAAGCCCGTAATCAGTTCCGCCTGCCCTGTTGTGGTGCGGCTGATTGCCCTGCGGTTCCCCTACCTGAAGGATAACATCATGCCTCTGCTGCCGCCCATTGAGGTGGCCGCCGCCATGGCGAAGGAGGCTGCCGCCAAAGCGCACCCCGACCTGAAGCCGGAGGAAATCGGCGTTTGCTTCATTTCCCCCTGCCCCGCCAAGGTGAGCTACATTCAGAACGGCTTTGGTGAATACAAAAGCAAAATTGATTTGGTGGTGCCCATCAGCGAGGTATATTTTCAGCTTATCAATGTCATGAAGCGTGACCGTACCCCCACCATACACAGCAAAACCGGTGTTATCGGTATAAGCTGGGCTTCCAGCGGCGGCGAGGCCACCGGCCTGCTGACCGACCGTGTGCTGGCGGCAGACGGCATCAACAATGTGATAGAGGTGCTTGAAAAAATTGAGAACGGCGATGTGCCGCCCCTTGATTTTGTGGAATTGAACGCCTGCACCGGCGGCTGCGTGGGCGGCGTGCTCACCATTGAGAACCCGTTTATCGGCCGCAACCGTTTGCAGAACCTGCGGCGGTTTCTGCCCGTGTCCTGCAACAGCCCCATCGGGAAATACATTCCCGAGGAGCGGTTCTTCAACTCCATTCCTTCCTACAAGCCCCTGTCACGCTTAAGCGACAGCTTAGGTGAGTCCATGCGGCTCATGGCAAAGATTCAGGCCATTCGCGATGACCTGCCCGGCATTGACTGCGGTGCCTGCGGCTCCCCCTCCTGCCGTGCTTTTGCAGAGGATATCGTGATGGGCCACGCCGATATCAACGACTGTGTTATCGGCTACAAAAACATTATCAAGCAATACATCGAGGATAAAGGCAAGGAGGGCAGCCGCAATGAACTGTAACGAACTTGCCGCCGCCCTGAATCTGAAGATTCTTGCCTGCCCCGCCCCCGAAAAAGAGGTTACCGGCGCCTATATCGGTGACCTGCTCAGCTGGGTGATGGGGCGCGCCAAAGCAGGGGATGCCTGGATAACGATTATGAGCAACATCAATGTGGTTGCCGTTGCCGCACTGACCGAAGCGGCCGTTATCATTCTGGCGGAGGGGGTTGAAGCAGACGAAAAGTTGCTGGCCGCCGCCAACGCCAAAGGAATCAATATGTTCTCCTCCCCCCTGCCGGCTTATGAACTGGCCCTCTCCCTCGGGGATGTGTTAAGCTTATGAGCCGTTACTATTACGATTTGCACATTCATTCCTGCCTGTCCCCCTGCGGCGACAATGACATGACCCCCAACAACATTGCGGGCATGTGCAAGCTCAACAACCTGAACATTGCCGCCCTGACGGACCACAACTCCACCCTCAACTGCCCCGCTTTTTTTGAAGCGGCCGCCCGGTACGGTATTGTGCCGGTTGCGGGCATGGAGCTGACCACGGCAGAGGATATCCATGTAGTGTGCCTGTTTCCCACCCTTTCCGATGCCATGGCTTTCGGCGAAGAGGTGAGCCGCCACCGTATTCTGATTCCCAACCGCACCGATATTTTCGGCGACCAGCTGATTTTAAACGGTGAGGATGAGGTCATCGGCACGGAGGAGCACCTTTTACCCAACGCCACGGATATCAGTCTGGAGCAGAGCGTTCCCCTTGCCGGGCAATTCAACGGCGTTTGCTGGCCCGCCCACATTGACCGGGAGGCAAACGGTGTGATTTTCACATTGGGTACTTTCCCCGACGAGCCCGCCTTCCCTTTGGCGGAGCTTCACGACGGTGCCAAAGCCCAAACCCTGCGCCGGCAGTTCCCGCAGCTTGAAAAAAAGCCCTTTGTCATATCAAGCGACGCCCATTATCTGGAACAGCTCAGGGATGCGGAAAACTGGTTTGAATTAGCCGGCGGCAGTGATGACGATATTCGCGCACAGCTGTTTGCCGTATTTAGGCAAAAGGAATTTGAACACGATATGCCTTAAAAAGCGATTTTCTCGCACATTCGGATGTTTTTTCCTCGAAATACTAAAAAGCGGAGTGACACCGTGAAGGAATTATCTCTGAACATTCTGGACATTGCCGGCAACAGCATCAAAGCCGGGGCCGCCCATGTACGGATACTGATTGACGAAACCGAGGACACCTTCGCCCTCTGCATTGAGGATGACGGCTGCGGTATGACGGCGGAGCAGGTGCAGAACGTGACCGACCCGTTCTTTACCACCCGCACCACCCGCAAGGTGGGGTTGGGCATTCCGTTCCTGAAGCTGGCAGCGGAGCAGACCGGCGGCACCTTCGGAATCGAATCCGACACATCGCCCGAAGCCCACGGCACAAAGACCCGGGCCACGTTCATAAAATCCAGCATTGATTTTACACCCCTCGGCGACATTATCTCCACCGTAACCACCCTGATTCAGGGCTCTCCCAATATGGATTGGTATTTTTGCCACACCTTCGGGAGCAGCACGGTCTGCGTGGATACCGAAGAAATCCGCGCCGTGCTGGGTGAGGATGTGCCTCTTGACAATTATGAGGTGATTAAATGGATCGCCGCCTCCATGCAGGAGGAATACGATACATTTAATATATAAGCGTTCACAAATTACACAGTAAATTAATTAGAAGGGAATAGATGCTACTATGAAGTCATTGGCTGAACTTGCAGCAATCAAAGAAAAAATGAAGGACAAAGTCGTTCTTCGTGAAGGCACCGGAGAAATCCGTGTGGTTGTGGGCATGGCCACCTGCGGTATTGCCGCCGGCGCCCGTCCCGTGCTTAACGCTTTCGTAGAGGGCGTTGCCAACGCGAACCTGAACGACAAAGTCACCGTTTCCCAGACCGGTTGTATCGGCGTTTGCCAGTTCGAGCCCGTTGTTGAGGTTTTCGAGGCCGGCAAAGAAAAGGTTACCTATGTTAAGATGACTGCCGAAAAGGCAGCTGAAATCATCGAGAGCCACCTTAAGGGCGGCAAGGTGATTGAGAAATACACCATTGGCGCAAACATGTAATTCAGGGGAGGTAAATTGTTATGATTCGTGCGCAAGTTTTGATATGCGGCGGTACCGGCTGCACATCATCCGGCAGCAAAGTGCTGCTGAGCACCTTTGCCGAGGAACTGGAAAAGCAGGGTCTGACCGATGAAATCAAAATCGTTCGCACCGGCTGCTTCGGCCTTTGCTCTCTCGGCCCCGTGGTTATCGTTTATCCCGACGGCACCTTCTACAGCCGTGTGCAGAAGGAAGATGTTGCCGAAATCGTTGAAGAACATCTGCTCAAGGGCCGCATAGTTGAAAGACTGGTCTACAACGATGTGGATGAAAGTAAAAAGGAAGAGATTGCGGAATCTGCCGGCATTTCTCTGAACGATACTGCCTTCTACAAAGCACAAAAGCGTGTTGCCCTGCGCAACTGCGGTGTTATCGACCCCGAAAGCATTGATGAATACATCGCCATGGACGGCTATGCCGCTCTGGGTAAAGTGCTTACCGAGATGACGCCCGAAGACGTTATCAAGTGCATCAAGGATTCCGGCCTTCGCGGCAGAGGCGGCGGCGGATTCCCCACCGGCCTGAAGTGGAGCTTCACCGCAGCCAACCAGGCTGACCAGAAATACGTTGTATGTAACGCCGACGAGGGCGACCCCGGCGCATTCATGGACAGAAGCGTTCTGGAAGGCGACCCCCACGCCATTGTTGAGGCCATGACCATCTGCGGTTATGCCACCGGCGCAACCCAGGGTTATGTTTATGTGCGTGCCGAGTACCCCATCGCCGTTAAGCGCTTGGAAATTGCCATCAAGCAAGCCAAGGAATACGGCCTGCTGGGTGATAACATTTTTGAATCCGGCTTCAGCTTTGACCTTCACATCCGTCTGGGTGCCGGCGCATTCGTGTGCGGCGAAGAAACCGCTTTGATGACCTCCATCGAGGGCAACCGCGGCGAGCCCCGTCCCCGTCCTCCCTATCCCGCAGTGAAGGGCCTGTTCGGCAAGCCCACCACCGAGAACAATGTTGAAACCTTTGCCAACATTCCTCAGATTATTCTGAATGGCGCCGAATGGTTTGCCTCCATGGGTACCGAGAAATCCAAGGGCACCAAGGTATTTGCTCTGGGCGGCAAAATCAAGAACACCGGCCTTGTGGAAATCCCCATGGGCACCACCCTGCGCGAAATCATTGAGAATATCGGCGGCGGTATTCCCAACGGCAAAAAGTTCAAGGCTGCACAGACCGGCGGCCCCTCCGGCGGCTGTATCCCCGCCAGCCTGATTGATACCGAAATCGATTACGATAACCTGACCGCCATCGGCTGCATGATGGGTTCCGGCGGACTTATCGTTATGGATGAAGACACCTGCATGGTGGATATTGCCAAGTTCTTCCTCAACTTCACCGTTGACGAGTCCTGCGGTAAATGCTCCCCCTGCCGTATCGGTACCATGAGAATGAAAGAGATTCTCGAAAAAATCACCGAGGGTAAAGGTACCCTTGAGGATATTGATAAACTGGAAGAGCTGGCTGCCTACATCAAGCAGAACTCCCTTTGCGGCCTTGGCCAGACTGCTCCCAACCCCGTGCTTGCCACCCTGCGTTTCTTCCGCGATGAGTACATTGCCCACGTTGTGGACAAGAAGTGCCCCGCCGGCGTCTGCAAGGCTCTGCTCAGCTACAAGATTGATGCTGACAAGTGCCGCGGCTGCACGCTCTGCGCCAGAAACTGCCCCGTGGGCGCTATCAGCGGCACGGTCAAGAATCCCCACGTAATTGATACTGCCAAATGCATCAAGTGCGGTGCTTGCATGGATAACTGCAAGTTCAACGCCATCAGCAAATCATAAGGAAGGAGGAAGTATTATTATGGAAATGGTAAATATTAAAATAAATGACATTCCCCTGAGCGTACCCAAGGGTCTCACCATTCTTGAGGCCGCCCGCTTTGCCGGCATCGAGATTCCCACCCTTTGCTTCCTCAAGGATATGAACGAAATCGGCGCCTGCCGTATCTGCATGGTAGAGGTAAAAGGTGCCCGTTCCCTTGTTACCGCCTGCGTGTTCCCCGTGAACGAAGGCATGGAAATCTACACCAACACCGAGAAGGTCAGAACCAGCCGCCGTCACACCCTTGAGCTGATTCTTTCCACTCACCGCCGCAACTGCCTCTCCTGCGTGCGCAGCGGCAACTGCGAGCTGCAGAAGCTCTGCAAAGAGTTCGGTGTAAAAGACGAGGACTACTTTGCCGGCAGAATGCCCGCTTTCGAGTTTGACGATTCCGCCGCTCACATGATTCGCGACAACAGCAAGTGCATCCTTTGCCGCCGCTGCATTGCCGCCTGCGACAATCAGGCCGTATCCGTTATCGGTGCCAATGCCCGTGGCTTTGATACCCACATCAGCTCCGCCTTCGATAAGGATCTGGCAGATGTCAGCTGCGTATCCTGCGGCCAGTGCATCGTAAACTGCCCCACCGGCGCATTGCAGGAAAAGGACGATACCGACGAGGTATTGGCCGCCATCAACGACCCCACCAAGTTCGTTGTAGTTAACACCGCTCCCTCCATCCGTGTTACTCTGGGTGAGGCTTTCGGCATGAAGCTGGGCTCCAATGTTCAGGGCAAGATGGTTGCCGCCCTGCGCAGACTGGGCTTTGACAAGGTGTTTGATACCGACTTTGCCGCCGACCTTACCATTGTTGAGGAAGCCAACGAGCTTCTTGAAAGAATCACCACCGGCGGCACCCTGCCCATGATTACCTCCTGCTCCCCCGGCTGGATTAAATACTGCGAGCATTACTATCCCACCGAGCTTGACCACCTCTCCTCCTGCAAATCTCCCCAGCAGATGTTCGGTGCCGTCATCAAGACATGGTATGCGCAGAAGATGAACCTTGACCCCGCCAACATCGTTGTGGTCAGCATTATGCCCTGCACCGCCAAGAAGTTTGAGACCGGCCGTGACAATCAGGCTGCCTCCGGCTACCCCGATGTGGACTATGCCCTTACCACCCGTGAGCTGGCACGCATGATTGAATCCGCAGGCATCTACTTCCCCCACCTGCCCGATGAAGAATTCGACAATCCTCTGGGCGAGGCCTCCGGCGCTGCCGTTATCTTCGGCGCTACCGGCGGTGTTATGGAAGCTGCCCTGCGTACCGCTGTTGAGAAGCTGACCGGTGAAGAGCTGGGTGCTTTGGATTTCAAAGAGGTTCGCGGCACCGAAGGCATCAAAGAGGCCTCCTACACCGTGGGCGACCTGACCGTAAAGGTTGCTGCCGTAAGCGGTTTGAAGAACGCCAAGGTTATTATGGATAAAGTAAAAGCCGGCGAAGCCGACTATCAGTTCATCGAGATTATGGCCTGCCCCGGCGGCTGTGTCAACGGCGGCGGTCAGCCCATTCAGCACGCTGTTGTGCGCAACTTCGTTGACCTGAAAGGCATCCGCGGCGCTGCCCTGTACGAGATGGATAAGAACAACCCCTTAAGAAAATCTCACGAGAGCGAAGCCGTCAAGAGAGTGTATGCCGAAATGCTGGGCGAGCCCGGCAGCCACAAGGCACACGAGGTTCTGCACACCTCCTATGTAGCAAGACCCAAATACAAATAAGATATAACGTTAAAGGCACCTTGACTTTTCGTCAAGGTGCCTTTTCATTTGTTACGGAATTCATAACGAAATCATATTGCCGCTGTTTTCCTGTCAAAAAACAGATTGGAGATAAAGCGTAAGACATAGGAGATAAAGGGAATTTCGTCAATTCCTCTTGTCACAATCACGGGTTCAAGCTGTGTGCCGAGCCCCATATCATAAAGAGTCCGGAGCATGACCCCCGCAATCACCTCATTCCCCACGGCACTGGGGTGAATGGTATCCGCCGCCACGCACATGGGGTGCGCCATCACATCCGAAACATCCATCAGCACAAAATCCTCGCTGTGAGCGTCGTGATAGGCGTTGATTTGACGGTTCACGCGGAGCACCGCCTGGCCGTAGATATAGCCGAGCAGGCCCTTTTCGGGGTTATAAAGCGTGTTTACAATAATGCAGACATCCGGGTTCAGTTCCCTGATGCGCTCAATGATTTGGGCAAAGTATTCACCGAAATCCTCTTCGATGTTATCCATGTTCTCATCAATCCCCAACAGCACCTCGGGTATGATGACAAGCAGATTCTGCTGTAAATAATCGTTGCCGCCGATGGAAATATTGATGATATCCGCCGTTTCTATGGATTGCTTAACCTCATCGCTCTCCATCTTCTCCAGCAAATCCCAGCTGCGGGTACCGTCCTCGGCAAAATTGGCGTAATCATAGCCGTTGGTATTGGCTACAATGCGGCCGTAGCAGGCATCCTCGCTGTTATACACGCCGGTACCCCATGCAATGGAGTCACCAAGCAGCACCAGCTTTTGGGGCTGTTCGGCAAAAGCGGCCGTACAAAGGGCAAATATCATGACCGCGCTCAGTAACAGCGCAATTCCTTTTTTCATCAAAATCTCTCCGTTCGGATAGTATTCTTATTTACAGGTGAGTGTATGCGGAATTCAGAAAAGGGAAACCACCAGCACAGAGAGCATGGCGAACCATTCACGCAGACCGAACCATTGGAAAATCTTCAGCAGGAATTCGGGCATGGCCTTTTCAAAAGGCGTTGTCTGCTCAATGGGCTGAATACCGCTCTCGCCCTGCACAAATTCACCGTTCATAACGGTAAAGGCATTGGTTTTGTAGCTTAACGGGGTGATGTTGCCCATGGCAAAGCACACGGTGATGTGAATGCACCGGCCTGCCTCCTGCGGAACGGTGCCGGTGACGGGCACGGTCAGCGTTTCGCCGGGGGCCAGTTTCACGGAACGGTCCACTTTGAATTTCAAATCCAGATTATCGCAGTAGATGCCGAGAATGCGCATATCACTCTTTTCGCACACATTCTTCACGGTCAGGGTATCGGATTGGCCGTTCAGGTAGCCAACGGGGGCGTTGTTAAAGCTGAAGCAAACACCCTTGGAGCAGTTATCGGACACCATAAACTGCGGAAAATCGGGGTCGCTGTAAACATCGGTGATGCGGTCCGTCAGCAGTAATGTGATAGCCAGAGGGCGTGTGGTGTAGCTGAACCAGCTCCAACCGTGATAAATCCCCTCCACAAACCATGTGTTATCGGGCAAAAAGGCGGTGGAAGCATCTATGGTGCGGCCCGGAGAAAGCTTATAGCTGCCGCCGCAGCTGTTCTTTTGCACATAGCCGTCGGTAAAGCGGCTGCCCCAGGGGGCCACGGTTGCCCCGGTGGCGGTGGCAACATCAATCACACCGTCCGCCTCCGTTGTGCCGCTGCTGAACACACCCACATTGGTGCCGGCAATAATGGAGATATTCATGCCGTTTTCACGGCAGGTGCGGAAGGTATCGGCAAATTTCGGCTGAATCTCATAGTGGAAGCGGTCGCTCTGTGCCACAAGGGGCGCAGAGGCAGGAGCGCTTAAATATTGCTGTTTGAGAGCCTCGTATTTCTCGGTAGGCACCAGATCCCACACGGCACCCCAATAGCCCACGGAATCGGCCAGGTGGGGAATCAGGGAGTTGAGAATGTCATCAAGGAATCCCAGTTTTTCGGCGCGAAGAAGCCACTCGTAATCCTCATCCATCCACATGCCGTGCTCAATAATCTGCATCAGGCCCACCTCCTGGGCGCTGACGGTGCGGCTTAACAAATCGGCGGCCAATGTGGTGCCGCAGGTGGCGGGGGAAGAGAGAACGGCATTATCCACATCGTTCTGCTCACCGAACAAAGTCAGGTAGGTGGCGGTGATTTGCCCGCCCTGACTGGTGGCAATCACATTCACCTTATCCTTGCCCGTCAGTTCCTTTACGCCTTTGATGTAATCATTCAGCTTGTTGGCGCAGAATTCGGAGCCCATACGCCAATCCACATTGAAATTATAGATGTTTTCGGTGCCGATATAGTCGGCAATAATATCCGCGTTCTCCACGTCGTGGAAGCCGAAGCCGATATCGTTGGCATCCATATAGGCGGTGTTGGTCACGGCGGGGTCAAAATAGTAAACATCCATGGGATAAGTGCTTGAGCCGTCTGGATTGCAGCCCACATAGGGCCACGCCCTCTCCAGCTCCTCGGCCAATACGGAGGCCAGATATTTGGCATTATCCAGATTCATCACGGCAAGGCCTGCGCCCAGTTCCGGAATTCGGCTCAGCAGGTTGGGCAGCACGGCATCAAAATTCAGGCCGTTCCATGCGCAAATACCCTCCTCCGTTCCGTCATCGTAACGAAGCCAGGCGGCGGAGAAGCCGGGCACCACAACCACGGGGTAATCGGTAATTTCACCCTTCACCTCGGTGCCGGCCCAAGCAGGCACAAGGCAAAGCACAATCATCACAAGGCTAAGCGCTGCCGCTGTTACTTTTTTCATTTCGTAATCCTCTCAGAACTATTTGTGCGGCAGATTGCCGTTACCGGTTTTCAATATGATTCTCGCCGGTCACATAGTTGATGAACCACACCTTGTTTTCTCCGTTCTCCTCAAAGAACACCTTGAGCAGGTTTTTGCCCTCATAGAATACATCCTGAATCTTGCGGGCGGAGGCGGTGTAGGTTTCCATCAGTATCCGCTTTTGGGCGGCGTTATAGTTGGCGGCATTGTCGGAGGTGAACAGGATGGAGCCGAAATCGCGGCACACCTGCGCCCACAGCAACTTTTGCCCGATGGTGAAGGCCAGGGCTTTTTTGCTGCCGGAGCTTTCATTGTTGAGGCCGCGCAGATAGAATACATCGGGGTCATTGCCGAAGGCTCTGCCGTTCAAGCCGCGGCGGAACACGGTGTTCTGCAGCGCCGTCTGGGTGCTGACCAGCTCACGGGCAACCATCAGATTGCCGAAGCGGGGCTTGAAGGTCAAATCCACATCGCTGCCGATGCGGCAGTAATCCACCTTGCCGAAGGCGGGCCCCAAAGGAACACCGCAGCCGAGAATCAGCTTTTCGCCCACGCACTCCCGCAGGAAATCCATGGCATCGCACATGATTTCGCCGCGGCTTTTGCCGTTGCGGGGCACAGTGCAGGCGTTATAAAGGAAATCCAGCTTAACAAGGTCAAAGCCCCATTCGTTGAGAATGGTGTTGAAGAAACCCTTGATATACTCTGCGCAGGCGGGGATATAGAAATCCAGCGTGTAGCAGGGGCGTGTGCCCAGCATACCGAACACGGGCTTGCCCGAGGCATCCTTCAGAATCCAATCGGGATGCGCCAAAGCCACCTTGGATTTCCTTTGCGCATAGAAGGGTGCCAGCCACAGCCCGGCCTTCCAGCCCTTGGCGTGAACGGAATCGGCAATGAACTTCATGCCCTTGGGGAATTTTTCGTTGCAGGTCTGCCAGTCGCCCACCATGGTCTGGTAACCGTCATCAATCTGGAACACGTTGATGGCGGCGCCGGTGCGCTCCAAGGCGTTCATATCACGCACGGCAATGGCCTCGCTGATGTTGGTGTAGTAGTTATACCAGCTTGTGTAGCCGCAGATGCGGGGAGATTTGCAGGGAGCGATTCCCATGGCATCAAAGTAGGCATCAAACACCGCATCGTGAGCGCCGCAGAACACGGCCACATCGCACAGCACGGTCTTTTCACCGATGACCTTGCCCTCCAGATCCTTTTCCACGGTAATCGTGTTGGTATTCAAATCAAAATTCAGAACAGTGTAGCCCGCACGCTCGCTCAGGCTGCCGATTAAGGTGTATTCATTCCCGCAGCGCAGGTAGGCGTAGGTAAAGCCGTGGAAGAGATTTGCCTTGTCGGGATAGGGGCGGAAGAAGGCATCACCGCTGACCGTTGCGAAATTTTTGGTGAAAGGCGTAATATCGGCAAGCTTGATGTAGCTCTCGTATTTCTCGCCCTTCTTGTATTCACGGGTCAGAGTCCAGCTCTGGTAGCCGTTGGGCATCACGCGAACATCGGCGGGGAAGGCATAATTCACCTTCACAAAGACCTGACACAAGGTAACGGTTTCTTTGGGCTCCACGGCAAGGCACATGCGGCCGTTTTCGTAAGAATAGGTCACATCAAAGCTGTCGCAGCTGCTCTTGGCGGAGCATTTTACGCCGTTCTTCAGATAGTAAATCGTAATATCGGGATTTATAAACATAGCGGTAATCCTTTCTTATTTCATGATTTTTTCGCCGTCAAAGCAGAACAGACCCCAGCCGTCGCCGGTTTTGTTGCCTGCCATGAGCCAATCCGCAAAGGCACGCTGCAGCGCCGTGTCCCGGGGCAGCTGCTCGGGAGGAAGGTCTGCATCCGCGCCGAATACACGCCACGCGTCGTGGAATTTATCCTGCTCGGCAGAAAAGGGAATCTCAAAATCATCCATAAACTCCAGAATATGGGAGCCCTCCGGCAGGAATTCACGGTGGCGGGGGTAAAGAAGCCACGACCCGCAGCTGAAAATCACGGGGCCGCCGTGGAATTCTTTCTTGAAAAATTCAAATGCCTTTTTGTAGGAATCCAGCCTTACCTCCTCGGTCAGGCTGACACCCGATGAGGGGATGTGGAAGCCGATGGTTCTGTCCCCTTTTTTCACGGTGACACCGCAGGAGAGGGTGTAGGGTTTTTTATCGCGGTATCTGCTGTGTTCAAACTGAAACCGCCCCAAAGCAAAGCGGCTCATATCAAAAAAGCCGTTGTACCAGCCCGCCACAAAGGTGCCGGGAACCCCCTTCACCCGCATACATTCCAACAGCTTGCAGCGCAGGTCATCCATGGTATCCCAGAAAATCTGCTCGTCTATCCCTTTTCTTTTGTATCGCTTTTTCAGAATCGGCGTGCAGCTGAGCAAAAACACCATTTCGAGGGTGTAGGGATTCACATTTTTACGCTCGGCCAAAGCATCCACTTTTTTCAGGTAACGGCGGATATTATCCGCAAAGGGGTACATATAGCCGCGAACCGCCCGGTCCATGGCTTTGCCGAAATCCGGCTCATCATCCAGCCGCTGAAAAACGGCGGTAAAACAATCCGCTGCCTCCCGGGGAAAACCGACCCGCTCCATGAAGGCACGCATCTCTTCGGAATTATGCAAAAAGCCACCTCTTTCCCGCATATTGCCATACTTTGCTACTCTTTACTCTATCATAGTCGCGGGGGATAATCAACATCAAATGGAGAAAGGGAGCCCTTCTGTTTATTTTTATATAAAAAAACCGTGCTTTTTCGGCTTGGATGTGCTACAATTTCCATAATTACAAAAGAGTGTACCGATTCCGAAAATGCAAATATACAGAATTGGAGACTGAGCTTATGAAATTCGCCGTATTATCCGACATCCACTATTTCTCACGCCAGATGATAACGGACAAAACCGATACCGGGCTGATGCTGCGCCCCGCCATGAGCGAATCCGCTTTGGCCAGTGCCGCCGCCCGCACGGATATTGACACCCTTCTGCTCACGGGCGACCTGACCGACCAGGGCGATATGGCAAGCCACCGCGACATGGTGCAGATTCTGCGCAGTATTCAAAAAACGGGCAAACGGGTGTTTGTGCTTACCGCCACCCACGACTTCCACCACCACAAGGCCTATGTAAGAAAGCAGCCCCAGAAGGTCCGCTACAGGAGTACCCCTTGGGACGAGCCCTTTTTTGACCCCGAAAAGGCCGACTTCCGCGCTTTGGCGCAGGATGAATTTCAGGACCTGCCCGACGAGGAGCTGATTCCCGCTCTGGAGCCTGCCGC
>JAZRWZ010000147.1:0-12125 GCA_045599985.1 Acutalibacteraceae bacterium
CGGCAGCGAAAAAACAGGGTTCAATCTGATTGCGAGTGCATTTAGTATATGATTTTACGGGAGTGTCGGAAAGTGGCAAAAAAAGAATATTATACAATACTCAAAACGGTTTTCGACAATATTTTTGAACTGAATTTTGCAGAAAAAACGCTGAGATACATCTGCTCAACCGAGGATGTGTTATTCTGCTCGGCCGGCAGCATCCGGGTGTATATGGACGATGCCCTGAACACCTGGCTCAACAGCGAGGTGCATCCCGAGGACCGCGAGATGATGGAGGAGCTGTTTCAAAGCGCCGCCGATGCCGGTGCGGATAACCGCAGCCTGCGTGTTCAGTTCCGCATGGGTGCGGGCGGCCAATCCGAACAGAATGAGTATGCCTGGTATTTCGGGGAAATCATCAGGCTTTCGGATGAGCTTTGCTGCTTTGGCTTTAACAAAATCGAGGAGCAGAAAGCCATCAGTATTCTCAATCAAGAATTCAACGAAAAAAAGAAACGCTCGGAGTGGAATGAAAAAGAAGAAACCGTGTTCAGCCGCGCAGGCATTGCGGTGGTGGATTATGATATTTCCGAAAGAAAATATCGAACTGCAAAAATATTTGAGCGGTATGCCTTCAGCAGGCTTGACCCCGACCATGTTGATAAGGATGCTCTCAATGCCTGCATTCACCCGGAGGATTTGGAAAAATACACAGAGTTTGCGGACAAAATCCGCGATATGTGTTCGGAATATATTGAAACGGAAGTGCGGGTGCTGCTGACGGATGGGGGTTATCAATGGACGGTGATAGGTGCAAGCCTGTTTGGCATTGGCGATACGCTTTCCAAAATCATTTTTACCCTGCAAAGCACGGACGAAGTGAATGAGAGCAAAACAAGGCTTTTTAAGGCGGATAAATTTCTGAAAGCAATCGTTGATAACGATGACAGCGCGGTGCTGGCATTCACCCGCCGTGACGGCAGATATGAGGTATTGTATTTCAACAAAAGCTTCTGTGATTATTTCGGTATGCCTTGCGACAAGCCCGGCAGGGAGGAATTCGGCAGGGTGGATATGACTGCTTTGTTCACGGCGGAGCAGCTTCGTCTGCTGTCGGAGGAAGGGCATTTTGAATTGAAAAACCGCAATTCCGGCGGGAAAAGCCGTGTGCTGGATGCGGAGTGCAAAACAATCGAAAACATATACATCGTCTATTTTTCCATACGCAATAATACCGAAAGCGTTCCTCCTGCCCGAAGCGGCCCTGCCGTGAAGGTGATTACATTCGGTTATTTTGATGTGTTTGTCAACAACAAGCCGGTGCTTTTCATCAGCGAAAAGGCCAAGGAATTGTTTGCCCTGCTGATAGACAGAAGGGGCGGCTATGTTTCCTCCTCGGAGGCGATTTCCATGCTGTGGGAGGATGAGCCCTATGACGAAAAGACCCAGGCAAGGTACAGAAAAACCGCATTTAACCTGAGGAAAACCCTTGAGGAATACGGGATTGAAGACATTCTGGAGAGCAAAAACGGCAAGCGGCGCATTGACCCCGAAAAGGTCAGATGCGATTTGTATGACTACCTTACCGGGGACTCTCAGTTTGCCTCCATGTTCCGTGGCATGTATATGCTCAACTACAGTTGGGGAGAGGTTACGCTCTCCAACCTGACCGGCGGGTATTAAAGCCGGAGATTTATCAAAACGAAAAAAGCTGCAGTGTGCCGTAAAAGGCCGCTGCAGCTTTTTTAGTGCAAAAAATTTCTGCCCACAATTTATTGGATTGTCATATTTTCGGAACGCTATCGTACTAATTGCGGAACGCCATATGCATAAAATAATACTTGGGAATATTTATGATTCTTAAAATATTAATCGAAAGTGAATGAAGGAATGAACTCATTGTTTGAAGTGGCCCCGGGCAAGAAGGAATGGTGCTCATTTTTGGCATCCCTGTACGATAACGTGATAGAGCTTGACAACGAAAAAGGAACATTGAAATGCATCCGGACCGATTCCGATTTCGGAATTTTTCCCCAAAGCTCCATGCGCATGATTGCCGAGGATGTTATATCCGCCATGGTTGAATCCGGTTTTTCCGATGATGAAGGCTCCGTGGTGGCTCTGGTGAAAAAAGCCATGACCTGCACGGAAAAAGAGGCCGTCTGCTTCTGCGCCCGGATTCGGGAGGAGGAGCACCGGTTTGTGGGAATGCTTGTGCCCTTGGGCAGCTTTTGCTGGCTGTGCTACCAGAATGCCGATACGCTTTTCTCCTGTGCTGTTAAAGCCGACGGAGCATCGGCACCCCGCCGGGCCGAAAACGGCAGCGCGGTGGATGTTGTAACCTTCGGCTTCTTTGATGTTTACCATAACGGCAAGGCGGTTTTCTTCAGCAGTAAAAAAGCAAAAGAGCTGCTCGCCGTGATTGTGGACAGAAAAGGCGGTTACGTTTCCTCGGCAGACGGTGCCGCTATTTTGTGGCCCGATGAGGAGGATGGCCCCGGCCTGCGCAGCCGGTTCAGAAAGGTTGCCATGCTCCTTACGCAGACCCTTGCCGAGAACGGAATTGAGGATATTCTGGAGGTTGTGCACGGCAAACGCAGAATCGTGCCCGAAAAAATCAACTGTGACTTTTTTGATTACCTCCAAAATAAGAACGAAAACGGAACGATATTCCCGGGCGTGTATATGCAAAATTATGCCTGGGGAGAGGTTACACGGCTGTATTTGGAGAAAATGTGAAAAATCCGGCGAAAAATTGCAGCATATTGTATGGTTTATACCGAAAATCAGGAAAGTTATGGCAGGAACTGATTTGTCACGATTCCGTACTGATACGGAACGCGACCGATTGTATTATATAGTGTATTATTTATAGTCCCCGCATATTTTAGAATTGTGGGAGGAAACAAAAGCGCAGGTCGGCTGCTTCATTGCTGCAGAATGAGCGCCGAACGTGCCGCACCGTTTCACGCTTGCCCTTTCCGGCAGCACCTCCCCGTTCGCACAAGGTGCAGACGTGTGCCTTGATTTTGCCGGACTCACGAAGGAGAACAAGATGAAGAAAGAGTATTGTAAACCCAAGGCGTTTGTTCAGAACCTGACGGTGAACTGCTTCACCGCCGGGGGTTGTTCCAATGCCGGGGCGCTTGTGGTGAATTTCACCGAGGACAAGTGCTACTATACCGGGGATGACGGAATCACCTACTTCTCGCGCCAGTGCGAGTCGGGTGACGGCTGGGGCGTTGATATTGTGAACCCCAACCCCTATTCCGATTATGCCCAGCTGTGCTACCACAGGCCGTTGGATGCCGACATAATGTTCTTTAACTCATGATGACTGTGGCGCTTAACCCCGAGGAGCTGTTCGGCTCCCTCAAACCCGGCGAAGAGCTGTGCCTGCGTGTGCAGGGCAACAGCATGAGCCCCTTCCTCAAAAACGGCAGGGATACGGTTGTGCTCACCAAGCCCGTCAGGCTTAAAAAGGGTGCAGTCGTGGTGTTCCGGCGGGGCGGCATGTTCATCATGCACAGGGTGATTTCCGTTAACGGCGATGTGTTTTGTGCCCTGGGCGACAACCTCTCGTCACCCGAAACCGATATTCCCGTGGGGAATGCGGTTGCCATGGTCAAGGCTGTGGTGCGAAAAGGCAAAAAACTCACCCCTCACTCACCCACATGGCTTTTTTACAGCAAGGTGTTCACCATTCCCGCTGTGAGAAAGCTGATTCGTAAATCAGCGGCACGGAGATGAATCACATGAAAATCAAAGGCGAATATGTGCTCAGAGAAATCATGGGCGAAACCGTGGCTGTACCCATCGGCGAAACGGTGGTTAATTCCAATGTGCTGGTGCTTCTCAACGAAACGGGCACCTTTTTCTGGAACCTCCTTGCAAAAGGAGCTTCACAGAGCGAAATCATATCCTCGGTCTGCTCCGAATACGAAACGGATGAAGAAACCGTCAGAGCGGATTTGCAGGAATTCATAACCTACCTTAAAGCAAACAATGTGGATGTGGAATAATGCGTTCATATAATATCGGCGGTATCGGCTTCGGCTTTCATACCGCAGAAATAATAAAAGAATCCCCGCTTTACGGGCGCTTCCTCGCGGATGAAAAAGAATTTGCGGCGCTGAGCGTGAAGCACGACTTTTACTTTGACAACAACCTTTCTCTCGGTGAAAAAAAACTTGTGTTTAAAACAAGCGAGGTTGAAACCTATTCGGTCCCCGGCGGTTATGTGCGGGAAACAAGCCGATTCGACCGGGAGAAATTCAAATATATCTGCATGCAATCCCCTCATGCCCCGGGCGGCAGAATCATGTGCACCGCCCAATTCCCCAAAGGCAAAACAAGCGCGGATTTGTTCCGTATCATTGATTTCGTTTCCGCGCTGCTCTATTACGATGCTTTTATTCTTCACGCCGCCTGCGTGATGCTTAAGGATAAAGCATACCTCTTCTGCGGGCCGTCCGGCGCGGGCAAATCCACCCAGGCGGAGCTTTGGCGGCAGTATGCCGGCGCAAAGGTGATGAACGGTGACCGGGTGCTGGTGCGAAAAAGCGGCAGCAAGTGGCTGGCCTGCGGGCTGCCCATGTGCGGTTCCTCCGCCTATTGCGAAAACTACGCCCTGCCCATCGCCGTGATATGCTTCCCCGGCCACGGCACGGCAAACACGGTGATTCCTTTCTCCGGCATTCAAAAATTCATGGCCCTTTCCGCACAAATCACCTGCGGGGCACGCAAGCCGGAGGATTCCCAAAAGCTCCTTTCCCTTACCGAGGAGCTGATAAAAAGCGTAACAATATTCGGCTATGACTGCGCAGCGGATGAAAGCGCAGCACGGTTTTTGACAAGGTATCTCAACTTATGATGGATATAACCAGATTGATGTATGCGGATGCAGGCCAAAAGGGTGTGCCCCTGGGCGGCACCTTTGAGCTGACACCCCTGTGCAATATGAATTGCAGAATGTGTTACATTCGCACCACTCCCGAGGAGATGGAAAAACAGGGCAGGCTGCTCACGGCGGAGGAATGGTTATCCCTTGCCGGGCAGGCCAAACAAAACGGAATGCTCTTTCTTCTGCTCACGGGAGGCGAACCCTTCCTTTACCCGGATTTCCCATGGCTCTACGGCAAGCTCAAACAAATGGGCTTTTTCCTTTCCATAAACACCAACGCAACCCTGCTGGAGGGCGAAGTGCTCGAAGCACTCATCAAAAACCCGCCTTACCGAATGAATATTTCCCTTTACGGCGGCTGTGATGAAACCTACCGCGACCTTTGCCGTTACGAGCACGGCTACACCAAAGCCTCCTCTGCCATTAAAAAGCTGAGGCAGGCGGGGGTGTATATCAAAATCAACGGCAGCGTTACCCCTTATAACGAAAAAGATATCGAAAAATGCTTCGCCTTCGCCAAAGAGGCGGAATCCCCCCTGCAAATGGGAGCATACATGTTCCCCCCCACAAGAAAAGCGGATAAAACCACAGGCAGGTTCACGGCGGAGCAGGCAGGGCTGTGCCAGGCAAAAATCGACAAGCTCAGGTATGAGCCCGAAGAACTTGACGCTAAACAAAAACAGATTGAAACCTGCGACTTGAACGGCAGCTGCGGCGAATTCGGCAGCAAATTCCGGTGCAGGGCAGGCAAAAGCTCCTTCTGGATGAACTGGAAAGGGGAAATGACAGCCTGCGGCATGATGGAGGAATTCAAAGCATACCCGTTAAAGGATGGCTTTGAAACCGCGTGGAACGAAGTGAAAGCCATGGTCAGCCGCCAAACCGTGCTGGCAGGGTGTGCCGGGTGCGAAAACCGGGATATCTGCAAGGTTTGCCCGGCCATAGCCTTTTCCGAAACCGGCGATTTCAACAAAAAGCCCGAATACTTCTGCCAAATGGTGAAAGTGTGGAAGGAGGAGATGCTGAAATGAAAAAGATATCGGCATTGCTACTTTGCCTTGTTACGGTGTTTGCCCTTTCCTCCTGCGGCAAAGAAACCCCCGGCAAAACGCAATCACAACCGGTTGAGCAAGAATTTATGACCCTTGACCACGGCAATATCGTGGTGGAAAAGCTGCAGGGCGTTGACGGCCTTTTTGTGGAAAAGGGCAATCAGGATGAAGTAAAGAATGTGAGCGCCCTTGTCATAAGAAACGACAGCGACCGGATGCTGGAATACCTGAGTTTTTCCTTCAGAGTCAATACCTACGAGCGGGCGGATTTCATTGTGAGCGCATTGCCCGCAGGGGAAAAAGTGATTGTGATGGAAAGCTTCGCAAGGGAATTTAACAGCGCAGACAAATACGAATTGGATTCCGATTCCGTTATCTTTACTTACTGTGACGCGGCGGCGGAGAGCCCGTATGTTGAGGTGAAAACCGAGGGCGCGAATATTACGGTAAAAAACAAGACCGAAAAAAGCGTGAACGCATCGGTGGTATATAGGTATTATAAAGACGGAATGTATTACGGCGGCATCGCCTTTCGGGGAACCTTTGAAGACATCCTCCCCGGCGGCTCCGTCACCAAAAAGAGCGACAGGTTTAATGAAAACTGCAAAATAGTAAATGTAGTTGCGGAGCAGACGGGAGTTTAAAGTTTTAAGTTCTAAACGAAAGCGGTGTGGGATGATTTTGTAGGGAGTCGTGACCCTACGACTCCGATTTGCCGTAAGGCAAATAGTATTAGCCCCCTTTACCAAAGGGGGTGGCTGAAAGCCGGGGGTTTGCGTTTACAACCCTCAGTCACGGGTTATATCCTTAAAACCGTGACAGCTCCCTTCATAAGGGAGCCCAAAACCTCACAGCAGACAAATCAATTCAGCAATAATTAAATTCATATATATTTTTCATTATCGGAGGTAGAATATGAAAAAAGGAAATGCAAAAAGAGCACTGGCTCTTCTGCTCACGGTGGTTCTCACCCTGGGCTCCATCACTGCAGGCCTCACCTTCTTTGCAGGGGCTGCAGATGACGGCTGGGTTTATGTAAACGGTGTCACAACCACTTACGAGCCCGTAACGGTTTATGAATTGCAAACGGGTATTACCTCAAGCCAGAGCAACAGATACCTGATTGCAATCTCCAACAACTACAGCAACAGGATTATCAAATCTGCTGATTTGTCGCTACAGGCGGTTACCACGAACAATGCCGGGCAGACTGCGTATTACACCTCAAACACCGGCGCGTCCCGTTACACGGCAAACAATACCTATATTGTTGATGAAAACGGGGCATATGCCGCAAATGAGTGGCGCTATTACAACAGCAATATCTATAACTCCTCAACAAATAGGTATCTGACTACATCTGCCTCCGATTCCACAACGCTCGCCAGAAAAACCGGCAGCAACAACACATGGAGCGTCAGAAGCCAAAACGGTGAGTACAGATTCCAGACTACCATTTCCGGCACCACCTATAACCTGCGCAATCCAAAAGGAACTGCTCTTGAGCTTTCCACCTCGACCGACTATACCAACATCTACGCTTACCTGAAAAAGACCGTTTACAAAAAGGTGGAAAGCGAATCCTCCACCACCGGTTATTATATGTACAGCGGCCAAACCCATTTTAACGTTTCCAAGGGCACAACCTTCAACAGCTCTCTTGTGAGCAACGAGGTTGCCGTAATGTTCAAGACCGCCGAAACCTCCGAGGACATTACCATGCTCTCCCTCAACGATTCCGCCATCACCATGCAGTGGGATCAGCAGGTGAACACGGCCAATGCGGGCACTTACACCGCATCGGTTTATGCCTTGGATACCAAAATCGCCACCCTTACCGTGAATGTTATTGATGACTCCAATCTGCTTGACGGTCAGGCTGACCCGCCCACTCACACTTTAAGAAGCAAGTTCCCCGGCGTTGCCGCCGATGACGGCAAAATCATGACCGATAAATCCGTTGACTACGGCAATGATAATTTCGGCGCTTTTTCGGACTACAACGATAACGAATTTTCCGTTGCCCTTTCCGCTCTGGGTCAGGGCTACACCGAGGTTAGAACAGAGGAAACCGTAACCACCGATAAGGTTCACCCCGATGTTATTTTCGTTATTGATGAATCCGGCTCCATGCAGCAGTACAATGTTGCCGACAGCACAACCGTTACCCGAGGCCAAGCCACGGCCGAGGCTCTGAACGGTGCCATCAAATCCCTTTATGCGGCTGACCCCGAAACAAGAGTCGGTATTGTATCATACAGCCACGACTACAATGAACTGGGTGTTTATCTGCCCCTTGATAAATATACTCTCCCCGCAGGCCAGACCGAATACATCATCTGGGGCGGCAGAATGAATGCCACAAACAACAGCAGCGCATCCGCCTCACAGTACAGCTTCCCAATCAAAACCACTTCTTCTTCCAAAACGGTAACATTAACCACAAACGCAGATATCAGCGGTTACAAAAGCGGTTTCAACAGACCGGATACTGTTACAACAATAGCTACCGTAAACGGTGTCACCTATTACGGATTTTCAAGTACGGTAAAAAATCAAAGCGGTTACTTCATATACAAAGGCAATCAAAAAGGTTACATTGCATGGCTTAAGGAAGCCGACAACCAGAAACAGTATATAGATGACAATATAACCATCACTTGGGCTTCAGATAACAAAGTAACCGTTACAACAAACACATACAATACCTCATCAAACAAAGTCCGGCTGCAAAAAGAGAATGTTGGCTTTATGATGTCAACCAACTACCTCATCAATTCCGCAGGTCAGGTAGTAAAACCCTCTGCATACACATTCATGCCCTCAATGGGTACTTACACACAGGCAGGTCTTCAGGCGGCAGAAAATATGTTCAATACTTATGCCGGCGATGACCTGAGCCATCGCGTGCCCGCCATTGTTCTTATTTCAGACGGTATCCCCACCCTCGGTGATTCCAACACCGACACCCCGCCGTTATTGATGACATCCACTACCGTCGGTAACGGTGCTCAGTCATCCAACGCAGGCACTTTAGAGAACATCGGTCTTTATACAATTGATACGGGTATTAAGACAAAAGAGGCTGTTCAGACTCTTTATTCAAGCCGCGGCTCAACCGGCAACACATTGTTCTACTCAATCGGCCCCGGCGTTGACTATACCATCGGTAAGTTGATTCTTGCGCCTAATCAGGAAAACATGGAGGCGGCAAAGAACGAAACAAAAGCATCATCTGACGCCGAAGCAGGTGTTGGTATTCCGAGCAGCCTTTATAACAAGATTGTAAACAAATACGGTACCAACTACCTTGATTTTGTTGACTATGTTGACTGGTCCTACACAGGCAATATGTCAACAAGCGAACTGAGCAACGCTCTTACCGAGGTTGTGAACCGACTTGTTTCCATTTCAAGACCCATTACAATCGTCAGCCATACGGAAACCGTTGAAAACAAAGAAGCCCTTGCTTCCATGGTGTTTGAGGATACCCTGGGTGACGGCATGGCTGTTACCAGCGACCTTGTGCTTATGTACAATGAGCAGCCTTATGCAAGCACCTCCCATTCAACCACCACCGAAGACGGAAACACCGTAACCAACTATTACTACGACTACACAATAACCGAACCCAGCACGGGCAAAAAGTATTCAACCGCCAACGTTGTGGTAAAGGTTATTGAAAAGCCCGACGGCACGCAGGTTGTAAAATGGTATATCCCCGCAGAGCTGGTTCCCATTATCTATAAGGAAGACGGAGGAACCAAGTACAAATTCTGCGACCCCGTAAGGCTTGTTTACAAGGTCGGTGTTGAAAACGCAACAGAAAAAGGCACTTTCTACACCAACAGCACCGATGAACCCGCAAAGGCGGAGTTTGTTCCCACAGTGGGTAACCCCTACTATTACAATAATACTGTGGGCTCCGACGGCAAGATGCATTCCACTCTCAAAACAAATACCGACAGCCAAACCCCCAAAACGGATAATGTGACGGATACCCTTGACGATTCAAGAGATGTGGATGTTCACACCGGCGCGACTGACCCCGATAAAGGCAGCGTTACCGAAACCCTCGGCAACAACGGCAAAATTACCCTTGATTTCACCTCCCTTTCCGTAAGAAAGGTGTGGGTGGATGACGGCAACGCAGGCAATGTCAGACCCTCCGGCATTGCGGTTCAGGTTTCCCGCAACAATGTTCCCTATAAGACGGTCACCATTATGGCGGCTGATTGCACCGTTACCCACGATGCCAACGGCAACGAGGTGTGGACCGCCACCATTGACGGCCTGCCCAAGAACGAGGGCTTTGACTACGCCGTTACGGAAGTTTCGCTTATTGAATACAACTCAACCTACCGCACAATTATTGATACCAATACAAAGGAAATCACCAACACGGTCATCAAGGGCGAAATCGGCTACGAGCTCTACCTTGTGGATGAAGAGGGCCACCCCATTAATGAGGATGGCGAAATCGTGGACTTTGCCAACAGAACAGAGGTTACCGAGCTGGAAACCCTCATCGCCTATATTCACTCCACCAATAGGATTGATAAGGATGAGCTTGAGGAAATTCTGCCCGGCAACTACTTCCTCTATAACCCCGACAGTTCCTTTACCGAGACTTATGAGGGCGACACCTCATCCGGCTCAACAGTTACCATCAGCGACACCACGGGAACCACCAAGGTGTTTGACCCTGCAGGTGCAACCACCGGCAATAACGGCAGAGTGAACGGTATCAACGATTACAGCG
The DNA here is from genome assembly GCA_045599985.1 of Acutalibacteraceae bacterium. Lineage (GTDB taxonomy): Bacteria > Bacillota > Clostridia > Oscillospirales > Acutalibacteraceae > CAG-177. The sequence continues at coordinate 10,700 of JAZRWZ010000147.1, forward strand.
TTGTAAAGGTTGCCTTTGCCGTTTACAAGATTGATATTGAGCCCATTGTGGTTGTGATGGATTACGGCAAATCCATTGTCACCTATCCTCTGGAAAACGATTACCGCGGTTTCCGCGTAAACGGCATTTCCAAGGATGCCCCCGCCAATGGCGTTTCCACCGCAACGGAGGTTACCCTGAACAACGGTGTTGCCTCCCTTGACGAGGCGGTAACACCCGAGCTGCCCGTGGGCGACCTTGCCGCAAAGGTGGCAACAAACGATACCCTGTGGTTCTACCCCGCAACGGAAAAAACCACAACGGTGGGCGTTTCCAACGAGCTCAGATACCGCTTTGTGAACGGAGCGGTTGAGAAATACGAAGCAGGCTCCTCGGAGCCCGTCACCGTAACCGAAGGCCTTGAGGATAAAGGCTTTGTGGTGGATGGCAATTATGCCTTCTACCGTGACGGCAGCACCGTGTACGCCATCAAGAATCCTCGCATTACGCAGGGCTCCGGCACAGGCACGGGCACCGGTACAGGCACCCAAACCGTAACCGAGTTTGTAAAGGTTACCCCCAAAAACAGCAATCAGCCCATTGAGCCGGGCGAGTATTACTTCACCTCGACCGATATCAAACTGATGGTAACCGGCTCCTCCGCAACCGGCGGCGGCATTCCCGGCTCCGCTGATTACACCGTTACCGGTGATGTGCTCACCACCACGCAGAATGCTGTTATCACTGTGGAAATAGCCAATTCCGCAAACAATACTTACTACCTGAAGAACTCAAAGGGTCAGTACCTTTCTGTTAACAGCGATGGCAAAACAGGCTCCAATTATAAGACTGCCCCCACCGAGCTGAAGCTTTATTACAGCGCGGGAAATCTGGTCATTTCCAGTTCGACAAGCAACCTGCATCTGAACAGATACGGCGGAGAGCCTACGGATACAACCTACGGCGCATGGAATAGCACCAATTATGATGAAGGAAGTTGGTTTGCCTGCTACAAGAAGACCACGAGAGAGGTTGGCTCCGAGCCTGAAGAATATTACAAGAGAACCGGTGAAACCGTATCAACGACGATAACGCTTCCCAATACCGCAACCTCTTCCGGCAATGCCGCAGAGGTGCTGACACTTCCGGACGGCACCGTATATACGGCATATTACAGCAGTAATAGTAGTTATAACAGAACATATGTCTATAAAAACGGTGAATTGTTACAACAGCTTAGACCCAACAGCGATACCAATCCGAACACTTACACCGATAACCATGTGATGGAAGACTATCAGGATGCCGACGGAAATGCTTTTGTTCTTCCCGTTACATTCACCTATGGTACAGATAAGAAAAATCCTGTAGTATCTTATCCCGGGTATGAGTTGAAGGAAAGATTGACTGAGTATTATCGGTTGACCGGTGAAACAGAATCGAAAAC
>JAZRWZ010000148.1:0-5655 GCA_045599985.1 Acutalibacteraceae bacterium
TACCCGCTGCCAGATAGCTTTGGCAAAGGATATGGAAAAGAAGATGGACGCCATGAATGCCATTGTGAAGGGCTGCGTCGAGAAATACAAATAATGATTGGAAAAAGGATGCTCCGCGGAGCATCCTTTTTTGACGGAATCCGTTCGGAAACGAGAGAATGATGCCGTTGGAATATCAAAATACGAATTGATATGCAGCATAGAGCGTGGTATACTTTTTTAAGAAATCAAGTCGGCAGGAAGGAAATCAGATGAATCATTTGACCGTGAATGAAAATGCCGGAAAGCAGCACACCGGTGCCGGAAATGCGGTGAGTAAATTCACCGAAAAATACGGCAATGTGCCGGAGTACACGGCATTTACCCCTTACAGAATCTGCCCGTTGGGTGCGCATGTTGACCATCAGCTGGGCAAAATTACGGGCTTTGCCATAGATAAAGGCATCCATATGGCCTATTCCGCTGAACCGGACGGTGAGGTGGAGGTCGCTTCCCTGCAATTTTCCGGCTGTGCCCGGTGGCATATTTCGGGTACTCCCGAGGTTAAACAAGGGGATTGGGCCGACCATCTGCGGGGTGCCGCCATTGCTTTGAATGCCCGTTATCCTCTGCGCGTGGGACTGCGCGGCGTAATGGACGGAGAACTGCCCATCGGCGGGCTTTCTTCATCGGCGGCGGTGATTATCACCTTTTTATCTGCTTTGTGCAGGCTCAATCACATTGAACTCACGGAGAATGAGATGGTCACGATTGCCAGGGAGGCGGAAAACCGCTATGTGGGCGTGGCCTGCGGCAAGCTTGACCAGAGCTGTGAGGTGTATTGCAGGCAGGACCACCTGCTGTATATGGATTTGAAGGATGATTCTTTTGAGCAGATTCCCGCAAGTCCCGCCATGAAGCCCTATGCCATTGTGATTTTCTTCTCCGGGCTGGAGCGGTCTCTGGCAAGCTCCGGGTACAATATGCGGGTGGACGAGTGCCGCAGTGCCGCCTACGCTTTGCTGGCCTTTGCCGGGCTGCCCTACGGCAAGTATGCGGAAACGAATCTGCGGGATGTTCCCTGTGAAGTTTATGAGAAATACAAAGATAAACTGCCCCCGAACTGGGCCAAACGGGCGGAACACTGGTATTCCGAAATCAAACGGGTGGAGGCCGGCGTTGAAGCATGGCGAAACGGCGATATCGAAACCTTCGGTAAACTGGTTTTTGAAAGCGGTTATTCCTCCATCCATAACTATGAAGCGGGCTCGTCCGAACTGAAAAAACTGCATGAAATCATGACGGAGACGGAGGGTGTCTACGGCGGCCGGTTCAGCGGTGCGGGATTCAAGGGCTGCTGCATGGCCTTGATTGACCCGGACAGGGCGGATGAAATCACAGCCTCGGTGGAGACGGAATATCTGAGAGCCTTCCCTCACCTGAAGGGGAAATTCAGCGCACACATCTGCCGCACCGCAGACGGCGTGAACCTGAAAAATACCTGACATATTGCTATTATTGTTTAAATCTGTTATAATAAGATGAATTTTTCTGTGATAACGGAAAGGATTTCATTTTTTTCGGAGGAAGCAATGAAAGGTATTGTTTTAGCCGGAGGGGCCGGTACAAGGTTATATCCGCTGACAATGGTCACCTCAAAGCAGCTTTTGCCTGTTTACGATAAACCGATGATTTATTACCCGCTTTCCACCCTGATGCTGGCGGGTATTAACGATATTCTGATTATTTCCACCCCCGCCGATTTGCCGAATTTTGAAAAACTGCTGGGTGACGGCAGCCAGTTCGGCATAAAGCTCAGCTACCGGGTTCAGCCCTCACCGGACGGCCTTGCGCAGGCCTTCATTATCGGGGAGGACTTTATCGGGGATGAGCCCTGCGCTTTGATTCTGGGGGATAACATTTTTTACGGCAACGGCCTTTCCGCCAACCTGAAAAATGCGGTGGATTTTGCCCAAAAAGGGAATGCCACCGTGTTCGGCTACTTTGTACATGACCCGGAGCGGTTCGGAATTATGGAGGTTGATGAGAACTGGGAGGTGCTTTCCGTTGAGGAAAAGCCCGCCAGGCCCAAAAGCAACTACTGCATTACCGGCCTGTATTTTTACCCCAAGGGGGTTGCCCAAAAGGCAAAGCAGGTGAAGCCCTCCGCCCGGGGCGAGCTTGAAATCACATCGCTTAACGATATGTACCTGCAGGAAGGTCTGCTCAAGGCGCAGATTCTCGGCCGCGGCTTTGCCTGGCTGGATACGGGCACCATGGACAGTCTTGTGGAAGCCTCCTCCTTCGTGGAGATGATTGAGCAGAATCAGGGCATGAAGATTTCCGCTTTGGAGGAGATTGCCTTGCGCAAAGGGTGGATTACCAAGGAAACCCTGCTCAAATCCATTGAAAAATACGGCGATTCCAGTTACGGTCGGCACCTGAAGAACGTGGCCGACGGCAAGATGATTTAAGAAAAGAGAGTGTACGATGAAGGGAATAATCCTTGCAGGCGGTTCCGATACCAAGCTGTATCCCATGACCCTGATAACCTGCAAACAGCTTCTTCCTGTTTACGATAAACCGCTGATTTACTACCCCCTGACCACGCTGATGCTGGCGGGCATCCGGGATATTCTGATTATCTCCACCCCCGACGATACGCCGAAGCTGGAGAAATTGCTGGGCAACGGCGACCAGTTCGGCATCCATCTTTCCTACGCGGTGCAGGAGCACCCCGACGGCCTGGCTCAGGCCTTCATCATCGGCGAGGATTTTATCGGCAGCGACAGTGTTGCCATGATTCTGGGGGACAATATCTTTTACGGCAACGGTCTTGGCTATATGCTGCGCCAGGCCGGTAAGGTAAAGGATGGCGCCACCATCTTCGGCATCTATGTGGATAAGCCGGAAAAATACGGTGTTGTGGAGTTGGATAACGACAACACCCCCGTTGCCATTGTGGAAAAGCCCCGCCATACCGATTCCTCCTACGCGGTAACGGGTGTTTACTTTTACGACAACAAGGTTGTGGAATATGCCAAGGCCCTGAAGCCCTCTGCCCGGGGGAAGTTGGAGATAACGGATATCAACCAGCGCTATCTGGAGGAGGGTAAGCTGAATGTTAAATTCTTAAACCGCGGCTTCTCATGGTTTGAGGCCGACGATGAGGTCAACATTTCCCGCGCCACCAAATACATTCAGACCATTGAAAAACTGCAGGGAATACAGATTTCCGTGCCGGAGGAAATTGCCTTTAACAACCGCTGGATTACTGCCGAGGAGCTGATGCAATCGGCGGAGCGTTACGGCAAATCCCCCTACGGACAGCACCTGAAAAAGGTGGTTGACGGTAAAATTCTGTATTGCTCCACCAAGCCCGGAGAGCGGCCTCTTTGGGGCACGGAGGATGAATCCCTCAGACAGCAGGACTGAGATTTGCGGAGGATGCCATGAAAATTCTGGTTACCGGCGGTGCCGGCTTTATCGGCTCAAATTTCATATATCTTTTGTTGGCGGAGCGCCCCGACTGGCAAATCGTGTGCGTGGATGCGCTCACCTATGCCGCCAACATTCACACCCTCAACGAGGCAATGAAAAGCCCCAACTTTGTTTTTTACAAAGAGGATATCCGCAACAGGGAAGGGATTTTTGCCATATTTGAGAAAGAACATCCCGATGTGGTGGTGAACTTTGCCGCGGAATCCCATGTGGACCGCAGCATCGAAAACCCCGGCATTTTTTTGGAAACCAATATTCTGGGCACGCAGGTGATGATGGATGCCTGCCGCAAATACGGCATAGAGCGGTTCCATCAGGTGGGCACGGATGAGGTGTACGGCGACCTGCCCCTGGACAGACCCGATTTGTTCTTCCGTGAGGATACGCCCATTCACACCAGCAGCCCCTATTCCACCTCCAAGGCTTCGGCGGATTTGCTGGCATTGGCCTATTACAGAACCTACGGCCTGCCGGTCACCGTTTCCCGCTGCAGCAACAACTACGGCCCCTATCAGTTCCCCGAAAAACTGATTCCGCTCATGATCAACAACGCCTCTCAGGATAAGCCTCTGCCTGTTTACGGCGAGGGGCTGAATGTGCGGGACTGGCTGTATGTTAAAGACCATTGCTACGGTATTCTTGCCGTGCTTGAAAAAGGCAGAGTGGGCGAGGTTTACAATCTGGGCGGCCACAACGAAAAGGCGAATATCGAAATCGTGAAAATCATTCTGGCGGAGCTTGGAAAACCCGAAAGCCTGATTACCTATGTGGCAGACCGCAAGGGCCATGACCAACGCTATGCCATTGACCCCACTAAGGCGAACCGTGAGCTGGGCTGGGGCCCGACCACCATGTTTGCCGATGGCATCAAGCTGACCATTGACTGGTACAAAAACCACATGGACTGGATGGCGGAGTGCACAAGCGGTGCCTATACCGCCTATTATGAGCAGATGTACGGCAACCGCTGATTGCCGGAAATCCCAAAAACAGAAAAAAGAAGCGATGCTGCCGTGTCAACATGGAGTTGACGAAGGCGAGCATCGCTTTTTTGATAGTGAGACGGGAAAGGAAAATCAGTTGTCCGCGGACAACACTTTAATCAGCGTGACGGCGGATTTAAAAAAGCCGATTGCTTTGAGGATAGGGTTAATACTGCGTTGGCTGATGTCGATTTCCCAGTTTTCCGTGCGGCAGTTTTCCACCGTCATGGGGGAGGCGGTGTCTGTTTCATAATCATACACCATAAAGTGGTCATCGGGCAAATCATCCACGGTCAGTTGCCTGTCGGCACAGATGACCTTTACCATCAGTTCCATTTCGGGCATTGTCCAGTCGGAATGGCTGGAGCCCTTGATGAAGAACGTCTGCCCGGGGAACAGGCAGGTGGAGGCATCAATCTGACGGTCCGGGGAGATGTACTTATCCAGGCCGAAAACCATGGCATCGGCCACATATTCATCCGTAAATGTATCGTATATGGTGGAGGTTTTGGCACCGAAGGAGGAGAGCTGTGCCGAAATAAGCTGATCCCCCACCAAAGCGTTGGACTCGGTAATGGGAGCGCACTGGAAACCGTATTTTGAAATGATAACCATGTTTGCGCTTTCGTTTATTTGCTGCATCAGCTCGGGAATACGCCGGCGCACCAGACGGTCGTAGTTATCCAGCTTTTCAATCAGCCCGGCATATGTTGTCCGCTTTTCGCTGCCCTCGCTGCCAAACACGAAGTTCAGAGCCTCCTCGTAATCCTCCGCTTTGACCGCTGCCCAATAGTTGGGCCAGGTGTAAAAGCTGGAGAGGGCGATGGCGGAGGTAATGCCTTTTTCAATGCGGTTGTAATTCGGGAATTTGATGATGAATTTTATCAAATCCACTATGCCGGATCTGATGACCGTATCAATGGCGGCAGGAATGGCGGAATCTACATTGGCCTTGTTAACGGCATCCAAATCTATGAGGGTGCGGTTGATGGCATCGGCATCAAATCGGAACTTGCCGCAAATCGGGTCACTCAATATCTCGGAGCCGTTCAGGACCACGCCGTCAAAGGCCACACCGCAGACATCATCCATGCCGTATTTGGACACATAGGCAAGGAACACGTTGCCGCCCAGGCAGAGGCACATAACGCCCACCTTATTGAAGCCGGTAGAAGTCGGATCGTAGCCATGT
>JAZRWZ010000149.1:0-1791 GCA_045599985.1 Acutalibacteraceae bacterium
CGGAGTTTAAAATCAACTGCCTTGCTTTTGATAAGACCCTCGGCTTCCTTTGGATGGGCACCGATAAAGTCGTATTCATCTATGACAACCGCTGCAGCTGGTTCGGCCACAAGGAGATTAACGCATTGCCCGAGGAGGAGATTTACAGCATCCGTTTTGCCGATGACGGCAGGGTGGTGCTGGGCTCCGCTGCGGGTCTGATTGTGATGACCAAGGGTAAGGCCAAGTATCTGCCCGCCACCCGCTGGGCCTGCGAGGAAAAAATCAACGATGCCATCTGTGTGGGCGATGCCATCTGGACGGCAACGGATTCCGGCGTGACAAGAATCACGGAAAAGGAAATGACCCTGAAGGAGAAAGCGGATTACTGCTTTGAACTGACGGAAAAGCTGTATTGCCGCCATGAGGGCTTCCTCTGCTTCCTCGATAACGTGAAGGATGGGGATATCAACACCGGCGTGCCCGGCATCAGCGATAATGACGGGCTTTGGACGCATATTTATCTGGCTGCCCTTTGCTACTGCTATGCCGTCACCAAGGATGAAAAGGTGCTGGCCGCCGCCCGCAGAAGCATGTATGCCGCCGCAAAGCTTACCAAGGTGACCGGCATCAAGGGCTTTACGGCCCGTGCCGTGCGCTATGAGGGCGATAAGAACTACGGTGTGGGTATTGATGAGGGGATTGACTGGTGCGAGTGGCACAAGGCCCCCGACGGCACCTGCGAATGGCTGGGCGAAACCTCCAGCGACGAGATGACGGGCCACTTCCTCGGCTTCTCCCTGTATTATGACTTCTGCGCGGATGAGCAGGAGAAGGAATACATCAAAGAGATTATCTGCGATATTGTTGACCACATTCTGACCCACGACTATAAACTGTTTGATGTGGATAACAAGCCCACCACATGGGCCTGCTGGGGCCCCGATGACCTGAACCGCAACTGCATGTGGATGTGGGAAAAGGGTGTGAATTCCCTTGAAATTTTGACCTTCCTGAAGGTTGCTTACCACATGAGCGGCGATGAGAAATATAAGCAGGAATACCTGCGCCTCGGCCTTGAGGAGCATTACTTCCTCAACATTGCTCAGCACAAAAAAGAGGACGGCCATGTGAATCACATTGACGATAATCTGGGCTTCCTGTGCTCTCAGGTCATCCTTCGTCTGGAGGAGGATGAGGCTATCCGCAATTACATCCTGATGGGTCTTCGTCACCATTGGAATTATGAGCGTGTGGAGCGCAATCCCATGTTCAACTTCATCTACGGCGCCTTTACCGACGATGTGTGCGATATTGATTCCGCCGTGGAAGACCTGCGCAGTCTGCCCCTTGATTTTGTGAACAGAAGGATTATCAACAGCTCCCGCAAAAACCTTGTGTTTGATGCCGAGGCGGAGCAGTGGGGCGGCAATCCGCAGCTTGTGGCACCCCTCGACATTGACGAGAGAGTGTTCGGCTACAGCGACAGCAACTTTTACGGCGTTGACGGCGGCAATTCCGTTACGGCCCATTGCCCCAGCTGTTATCTGCTGCCCTATTGGCTGGGCAGATACTTCGGCCTGATTGAAGAGGACGAATAAGTAAAAAACGGAGCCGGTTTTGCACGGCTCCGCACAGATTCACTCATAAGAAAAGCGATGTTTCGTGATACCGAAAGGCACGAAACATCGCTTATGTTTTATGTGTAGGGTCAGAGCACCTGCTCTGACCGGATTTGCCGCAGGCAAATATACATTCATGAAACCCGAAGATTTTTCCACGGTGTACCGCCGTGCCGGCAAGACACAGTGG
>JAZRWZ010000150.1:0-6849 GCA_045599985.1 Acutalibacteraceae bacterium
AAGGTTGGAGCCGCCGCCGGCGCAGCCGATTACGATATCGGGGTATTCGTCATACATTTCCATGGCAGCTTTGCTCTCAAGGCCGATAACCGTCTGGTGCAGCAGCACTTGATTGAGCACGGAACCCAGCACATAGCGGCAGGAATCAGTGTGGGTTGCCACCTCTACTGCCTCGCTGATGGCACAGCCAAGGGAACCGGGTGTGTCGGGAAAACGGGCAAGAATCCTGCGGCCGGCGTCGGTGGTTTCGCTGGGGCTGGGAATTACTTTCGCACCAAAGGTTTCCATTACATTGCGGCGGAAAGGCTTTTGCATATAGCTCCCTTTTACCATAAATACGGTAAGGTCAATGCCGTAGTAGGCGCAGGCCATTGATAAAGCAGTGCCCCATTGGCCCGCTCCTGTTTCGGTAGTCAGGCGCTGAATGCCCTGCTGCTTGGCGTAATATGCCTGTGCAATGGCGGAATTGAGCTTGTGGCTGCCGCTGGTGTTGTTGCCTTCAAATTTATAATAAATCTTGGCAGGTGTACCCATCAGTTCCTCAAGGCAATATGCTCTGATTAACGGGGAGGGTCGACACATCTTGTAGAAATCAATAATAGGCTGAGGAATGGGGATATATTGTGTGGTGTTGTCCAATTCCTGCTTGGCAAGCTCATCGCAGAAGATGGAAGTGATTTCCTTGTAATCCGTAATAGGCTTGAAGGTTTGAGGATTCAGCAGGGGTTCCGGCTTTTCTTTCATGTCGGCACGCACGTTGTACCATGCTTTCGGAATCAACTCCTCGGGAAGGTTGATACGGTAAGGGATGTTTTTCTTTGACATAGCGGTCTCTCCTAAAAACAATATTTGATGGAAATGACCAAGCGGGGGAGAAATAAAAAACTCTTGCCCCAATATTGGGACAAGAGTAACTTGTTCTCCTGCGGTACCACCCAAATTGGCGCCAAAGCGCCCGCTCTTTGTAACGCACCATCATGCGTTCTTCCCTGATAACGGGTGAAGTCCCCGTCAGATACTACGGCCTTTCGGCTTTCGGTCTGCCCTCGTAAGTCCATTCTGTTATTGCCTGTTTATTGCATTCACACCAACAGCAACTCTCTGAAAACGGTGTAATAACATACTACTCTTACTCATCGGTTTTTCTTTGTGGCAATTTTAACACTTTAGCAGGGCAATGTCAAGAAAAACATTGGAGATTATTGCATAAATTTCGTGATTCAGGTTTGCCTTTCGTTGACATTACAGGGGCAAAATGATATAATTCATTCAATAAATAAAGGAGCGATGTATTATGAAATGTGCAATTTACGGCGCGGGTTCTTTAGGCACCGTTCTTGGCGCCTACATGACGAAAAACGGCGTTGATGTGGAGCTTGTTAACCGCAACAAGGCTCATGTGGAAGCTCTTAACAAGAATGGGGCTCACATCAAGGGTACTGTTGAATTTTCCACACCCGTTAAGGCTATTACTCCCGATGAGATGAGCGGAAAATACGATGTATTTTTCCTGATGACCAAACAGCTTTTCAATAAGGAAGTTGTTACTTTCCTGAAGCCTTTCCTGACCGATGATGGCGTTATTGTTACTTTGCAGAACGGTATCCCCGAGCCCGGCATTGAAGAGGTTGTGGGCAAAGGTCACACCATCGGCTGCACCGTTGAATGGGGCGCCACTATGTCTGCTCCCGGTGAGTGCACATTAACCAGTGCTCCCGATTCCCTCTCCTTCCACATGGGTAAAATGGAAGGTATTACCGATGCTCAGTTTGACCTTGTAAAAGGTTTACTTGAAAAAATGTGCCCTGTACATTTTGAAGAAAATCTTCTTGGCGCCCGTTGGTCAAAGCTGCTTATTAACGCCACTTTCTCCGGCCTCGGCACTGTTGTGGGCGGTTTGTTCGGCGATGTTTCCGAGGGCAAGGATGTTAAGCCCATTGCCATTCGCTGCATGAAGGAGTGCATTGATGTGGGCCATGCTGCCGGTGTTGAGTTTGCTCCCGTGCAGGGCAAGGATATCACCAAACTCTTCTATTACAGCAATTCTCTCAAGCGTGCCTTCGGCATTCTTCTTCTTCCCATCGCCATGAAAAAGCACCGTGCCATTGAACCCTCCATGCTTCAGGATTTGAAGAAGGGCAAACCCTGCGAGATTGACGCTATTAACGGCGTTGTCTGCGAATGGGGTAAAAAGTGCGGTATTCCCACTCCCGTAAACGACAGAATCGTGGAAATCATTAAGAAGGAACAGGCCGGCGAGTTGAAGCTTGAACACAGCAATATTCAGTATTTTGCCGATCTTAAATAATGATTAAAGTCGTTTTTCTGGATGTTGACAACACCCTGCTTGATTTTAATGCCTGCGCGAACTGGGCAATTCAGATGGCGGCTAAGGAAGCGGAGATTCCGTTTTCCGATGGACTTTGCCGTGAATTTCACAGGGTAAATAATCAACTTTGGAAACATGTGGAAACCGGGGAATATACCAAGGAATATATTTATTCCATCCGGTGGGATAAAATATTTGCCGAGTTCGGCATCAGATTTGACGGCGTAAAGTTTGAAAGCATTTTTCACCGCTATGTTTCTTTGTCCCATCAAAAGGTGGATTTTGCGGAGGAGCTGCTTCAATATCTTTCCCCGAAATATCTGCTTTGTGCTGCTTCCAACGCTCACCATAAGGAGCAATGCGTTCGTTTGGAATCAGCAGGTTTGCTTTCTTATTTTCAACATGTTTTCACTTCGCAGTCTGTGGGTGCCCCAAAGCCGGGAAAAGCGTTTTTTGACGCTTGCTTTTCACAACTCGACGGCGTTCAACCCCATGAGGCTGTTATGATTGGTGATTCGCCCTCCGCCGATATTTCAGGCGGTACGGATTACGGTATGCAAACGGTGTGGTTTAATTTTGAAAATAAAGAATGTCCCGCCGATTGTCATCCCACTTATACCGTGAATTCGCTATCTGAAATCTGCGGCATTTTATAATAATTGAATTAAAAACCGACTGAAACGGATTTGACCGCTTCAGTCGGTTTTTTGCAGTTTACTTCAGGTTTATAGGGTATTGATTCAATTCAGTGCCCGTTATCAAAATCTGAACCAATTCCGGGATTTGTTTCAACACTTTGTTTTGTTTTGCAAAGCGTTGGGGAAGTGAGATGACGGAAGTTACAAGACGGAAATATTCGCTCTTTTCGGGGTGAGGATGACGACAGCCGTCGAATATATTCAAAAATATCTCTTTGGCTATATCCATGACTTTTTCGTCATAGTAAGGCTCGGCATCTTTTTTTTGAACTGCCGTGCCGAAAAATAAAGTGTTTAATATGGTAACTGCTTTTTTTACGGTTAGTTTATCTATGATTTTTGCGGCAGGCTTTAACAAGGGACGGTATTTGAGCATTTTTTCGCCGTTGCCCTGCATGGCGGTGATTCGGTCAACAAATTCCTTTTTACTGCCGTATGCCACGCCCTGAAGGGTTTTGTTTATCAGATTTAAAGCGTGTTCCTTTAAGAATTCCTGTGCATTGTCAACATCGAAAAAGGATTTCAGGTAGTGCATTTGTACCGTGATTTCATCCTCATATACCGTAACCTCCGCCATAGGGGCAGGGTACCCGCAGATGGAGCCGACATTTACCTCATACAGGGTGTTACCCTTTTCTGTTGTGATTTTTGCGGTATCGGTCATATGGGAATGGCCCACAAAACTGAATTTCAGCCCGGCATCTGCCAATCGTGCGGAGACGGTACGCTCATCCTTTACACTCATTCCGCCGCCGGAAATCATGGGATGAATGTGGTCAAGCAGCAGGTGGTGCTGCATGCTGATGACCGTCATGCCTTTTTTCTTTGCATCGGCAAGCTGTGCTTCAATCCACTTGAAATGCTCCTCCGAGAATCCGGCACCGCCCATGCCCGACTGGTCATCATTCAGGCAGAGAATTTTGACTTTATCGGATAAATTGACTGCATAACTGGAAGTGCCGAGATGAGTGAAGAATTCGCTGTCTGCCTTTTCGGGGCCGAAGTCTTTATAGAAATCTCGCAGCTCATCGTGGTTGAAAACAGGCACGTCGTGATAAACGTTTTCGCCCACAAATCGGCGGGGATTTTTATCACAGCACCAGTCGTGGGTGGCAGTGATTACATAAACGGGTTTTGTCTTTTGCAGTTCATAAAGCTTGCTGCGGAATTCTTCGTGACAAACCCGTTCCCCGTTATCGGTCAAATCCCCGGCAATCAGTACGGCATCACAATCACTTTTTGCTATTTCGGCAAAGGCGGCATCAACAATTTCTTCGCTTTCGCCAAGACACTTCTGGTCCGATTCGCTTCTTAATTGATAAGCCCGACCGGTAATGCCCAGTGTTTTGGAGTAGTAGTGCGGATCTGCTATGACAATCAGTTTTTGTAACGGCAGCTTCATTCTTACACCTTCTTATTTGATTTGGGTGATTTTATTTTTCTTTACCATAAAAACATGGTCACTGATTTCCATCATGGCTTTATCGTTGACGGAGTCGGTGTAGAAATTATCGATGTGTGCTTCCGGCCAAAGCTCACGAAAGATCTTTACCTTGTTTTCCATGATACAAAGTCTGGTGAACTTTCCCGTTTCCGGGTCAACCGAGGAACCAACATAATGCCTGACTCCCAGCCGTTTCATGATTTCATCCAGAATAAAATCCATGGTGCCGGAGATTACGATATCATCCGGCTGCATCTGTGCAGGATAAAACGGCTTGATTTTGTGCTGATGTTTGTCCCAGAAAGCGCCGATGTTCTTTTCGAAATCTTTCGTTTTTATCAGGTAGCCTTCTATAAATGAGCTGTAACCTTCGGCAGCTTCTTCAACAGTGTAAAGGTGAAGAATATCCTTACACCATACGAAAGCCAGTTTTGGCAGATATTTCCATACCTTCGGGTCGTGTTTCATGAAATACACAATCATATCCACCAGGGTTTCGCCGTCATATATGGTGTTGTCAAAATCATAAACATTCATGGCATTTTTTCCTATCTTTATTGAAAACAGTTTAGTATAGTAACCGAATCTTGTCAAGATTCCGCTATTTGGATGGTTAAATAATTGTTAAGTTAGTTTAAAAAATCGGAAAGTTGCTTGACAAGAAGTGTCGTTTTTTGTAACATACAAGCATGTCAGTTGGCTATTTGATTGGATTGGAGTGCTTGAATGAAAGAATATTGTAAGCGTATTTTAAAAAACAGTAAGCCGTGGGAACGCTGCTGGTGGGCAGCATTCCGTCTGCTTATGGTGTATGCAATGATTCAGGGCTTTCGCAAAGAGCCGTTTGATATTACAGATCCGCTTCAGGTGGGTGCCAACCTTGTAGGCATGTTTGCCTGGGAAATCTTTCAGGCCATGCCATCCCGCAACCTGTTCCGTCATATGCCTTCTTTTGTACAGGACGGTTCCGTGGTGCTCATCTTTTCCGCTTCCTTCTGCGGCAAGTTCCTGAATTTTTACTATGATGTTCGTTTATGGGATTCCGTTTTGCACGCGCTTTGCGGGGGATTGATGGTTGTTCTCGGCTATGAGATTGTGGTGTGCATGCAAAAGAGAGATAAAAAGACGGTTTCCGTTCCCATTGCTCTGCTTTGTGCATTGGGATTTTCGTTCTTCGTATCTACCATGTGGGAGCTTTTTGAATTCACTTTTGACCAGATTTCTTTGGTGGGAGGCAGCATAGGTGATGCTCAGCACTGGAGTTACGCGTTAGCAGAGCAGACCGCAAAGGTAAATACCCTGATTCCTCCGATAGTGCTTGAACGCTGGCCGATTATGGACACTATGGGGGATATTGTATTAAACACCGTCGGTGCTTTTGTTGCATACATTATTCTTAAAATTTTCCCCTATCGACACAGAGGAGCGAATAATGTAAACGAGATGTTTCAAGAAAACTGAATAACGCCTTGATAAACTGTAAAAGCCCAATCCACAGCGGATTGGGCTTTTGTAATGTTATCCCTTATGCGTTTTCCTTCTTAGTTTCGATGAACTTGATGATGTTGCCCACACCTGCATAGGACTTGTACTCACTGCCGTTTGTCTCAACCAGAGTGGGAGCCTGCATGATGTTGAAATCGTCGCAAAGGTCGGGCTCTTCCTCGGCAAGAATTACTTTGTAAGCAATGCCTGCTCTGTCAAGGTTGGCCTTGGCGATTTTGCAGTTGGGGCAGGTTTTGGTGGTGAAAAGGAGCAGTGAATCGTCACTTGCGGGAGCATCGCAGCAGCTGCAATCGTTCTTAATCTCTGCGGCATCCTTGGCGTGGCTCTTTTTCAGTACAGAGGTGCCGATATCATAAACCTTGCGCTCTTTGAATTCCTGAGATTTACCGTCATTCCAGTTCTTGATGGGTCTGTAATAACCGGTGATTCGGCTGTAAACCTCTGTCTCCTCACCGCACTTGGGGCAGACCTTAACTTCACCTGCGATATAACCGTGATTCTTGCAAACGGAATAGGTGGGGCTCAAAGTGTAGTAGGGCAGGGTGTAATTCTCTGCAATCTTTCTTACAAGGTTGGCAGCGGCTTGCCAGTCGGGCAGTTTTTCACCGAGGAAAGCATGGAATACCGTGCCGCTGGTGTAGAGAGTCTGCAGCTCATCCTGAATATCAAGAGCATCAAAAATATCACTGGTAAAGCCAACGGGCAGGTGAGAACTGTTGGTGTAATAAGGCGCTCGGCCGGGCTCTGCGGCTGTGATGATGTCGGGGAAATCTTCGGTGACGTGCTTGGCGAAACGGTAGGTAGTGGACTCGGCGGGAGTGGCCTCAAGATTATAGAGGTCACCGTACTGCTCCTGATAATCGGAGAGTCTT
>JAZRWZ010000151.1:0-19699 GCA_045599985.1 Acutalibacteraceae bacterium
TATTCCTGCGCTTTTTGCCTCATCTTGGCAGAAAATCTGTCCGCCAAAACTGCTTGCACCTTAAAATGCCGAGATTTGCGTGCAGTCGGGTGTTTCTTCGCCGCAGGAATACTGCCGTATTTCAAGGCGAAAAACGCCCGACTGTGCGTGAAGATCGCTTTTTAAGGCATATTGTGTTCAAATCTCTTTTGCCTTGAAAGTGTTTTTTCACGAAGATAAGACGGAATACAAAAAGAGGACAGACGGCAAAAATGCGGCCTGTCCTTTTCTCTTGTGTTGTTAACGCAGAATCTCTCCCGTTAAGGGATTGATGATGTTTTGGTACACGGCAATGTGTGTGCCGGAGACGAACTTGTCCAGATGCATGGAGCCGAAGAACCAGCGGCGGAAGGTGCAGGCATCGGAGAGCTCCTCCAGATAAGTGTTCAGGCCGTTGATGGCGGCAGCCTCGCTGTCCCGCAGGCGCAGGAAGGATTTGATTTTGACGGGAGGCTCGTGGGTGATGATAAAATCCACCCGGCACTTGTGCTTCTCGATATTTTCGGCACCGTGCAGCAATTCCTCCCGGGTGGGGAATTCCGCCTTGCTCCAGGCGTTGTTTTCAAAGCGGATGTCAATATCGGGGCTCTCGCCGCCACCCATGGCAAAGAAAGAAAGATTCTCAATGGTGAAAATCTCCCCCCGCATCAGGTGGTAAAGATTGCCGCTGATGTGGTGGGCCTTGCCGCCGTTCCACTCCACTACGGGGTAGGCATTCAGGTATTCGAAATTTTCATGGGTGCCGTCCACAAAGCAGATGTTGTATTTCTTTTTGCCCAGCTTTTTGAGCAGCTTCTGCTCCTGCCTGTCGTTTTTCCAAATGAAGCCGAAATCACCGCAAATCAGCAGGGTGTCGCCTTTTTTCAGCGCTTTGGCGGCAGGGGTTTCAAAACGGCTCAAATCGCCGTGAGTGTCGCCTGTTACAAGAATCATAAAATATCAGTCCTCTTCGGGAAATGTGAAAAATCGTAAAAAATTGATTTTGTGGTTTATTTTTACGGGGGATGATGTTATAATATCCAAGGCCGTTTTTTACGGCCGAAATACACGCTGTTTTCCGGCCGCAAAGGCTTGCGCCTTTCGGTTTATTGATTTTTTGAGTAAATCTTAAACAAGGGGTATTCCCTATCATACTACATTTACGGGGCATTGTCTATGAAAAAAATAATTATTTTCCTGCTGGTATTTGTTACCGCTGTTTCTTCTCTGTTTTCTTTGTCTGCGAGTGCGGCTTATGACACCATTGCCGCCTCCCTTAACCTTCATGCCGAAAGCTATCTGCTCATCAATATGGATAACAACACCGTGGTGTTCGAGAAAAATGCCGATAAGCAGAGCCCCATGGCCTCCCTTACCAAAATCATCACCGCCACCGTGGTGCTGGAGAATTGCAAGGATTTATCCGCTGTGGTTACCGTGCCGGAGTACTGTATTACTGCTTTGGCAAATACGGGCAGCTCCGTAATCGGCTTAAAGCCCGGTGAGGAGATGAGTGTGGAAAACCTGCTCTATTGCCTTTTGGTTCACAGTGCCAACGATGCTGCCATGGTGCTGGCGGATTATATCGGCGGCGGTGATATGGATACATTCATCAAGATGATGAACGATCTGGCCGCAAAGCACGGCTGCACCAACACCAGCTTTGTCAATCCCCACGGGTTGGACGACCCCTATCAGTTCTCCACTCCCCGCGATTTGGCGGTGCTCACCCAGTACGCCCTCACATTCCCCGTATTTGTCGAGATTGTAAACCATTGGGAATACAAGCTTCCCGCCACGAACATGAGCGGCGAAAGAAAGCTGACAAATACCAACAATTTGATGAATAAGGGAATCAGCGATTACTACTGCCAATATGCCTCCGGCGTAAAAACCGGCTCCACCTCCACCGCGGGCAAATGTGTGATTTCCACCGCGCAGTATGACGGCTACAGCTACCTGTGTGTGGTCATGAATGCGCCGATGATGAATATTGATGACGATTATCCGCTGGAAAACTGCGCTTTTGTGGATTGTAAAAAGATGTTTGAGTGGGTCATCGAAAACATGACCTATGTGCAGATTGCGGATTCCACCGATATCGCCAATGAGGTGCCCGTGCTTTACGGGCGCAAAACGGATTATGTGGTGCTTTCGCCCGAGAGCGATATGTATGCTTTGGTGCCCACGGGCACCGATGCCGGCAGCCTTTACATAGAACCGGTGGAGGGCTCCCTGCCCAAGGCTCTGGAGGCTCCCGTGAAAAAGGGGCAGACAGTTTGCAAAGCCAATGTGAAATATGCGGGCCAGACCATTGCCACGGTGAATCTGGTGGCTTCCAAAGAAGTCAAGCGCAGTGTCATCGGCTTTGCGGCTGCCAAAATCAAAGCCATGTTCCACAACACAGCCTTTAAAATCATTGCCATTCTGGTGGCTGCCATCATTGTTTGCTTTGCGGTGATGTGCATTAAAGCTTTGGTGAAGAGAAAAAAGAGCCGCACCCTTCATGTGGTGACCTATAACGATTTTCGTAAATAAACAATAATCGGTGCCCCGATACTGCTAAAATACAAAGAGAAAGCGATGTTTAACCTTTGCGGCTAAACATCGCTTTTTTGTTGAAAATGCGGGGAGTACCTTTTGAAAAATCGGTTATTCGGCAGCCAGC
Source organism: Acutalibacteraceae bacterium (assembly GCA_045599985.1). Lineage (GTDB taxonomy): Bacteria > Bacillota > Clostridia > Oscillospirales > Acutalibacteraceae > CAG-177. Next base: position 2,687 of record JAZRWZ010000151.1, read on the forward strand.
GCCATTTTCAGCGCCTGAGCAAGCTGGTCGGGGCAGGATGTGCTTTTGAATCCGCAGCGGACTCCCTCCAGAGCGGAGATGGCTTTTTCGGCCTCCATGCCCTCTACCAGACGGCTGATGCCGGTGGTGTTGCCGTTGCAGCCGCCGTGGAATCTGACGGAGCGGATTATGCCGTTTTCCAGTTCCAGATCAATGGCGGTGGAGCAGACACCGCGGGTTTTATAGGTGTACTTCATAAAAAATCCTCCTGAATATGAATCCGTGCCCTCTGTGCAGTATGGAAAGGGAACGGTCATTATTTATTATGCCAGGGCGGCAAGCAATCTGCACACTTCGGCATTAATATTGATATCCTCGGTCAAACGGGTGGGGTCGTTTTCGTAGAGTACGGACAGAATGTCGATTTCTTCCAAAACAGCATCATCCCTGCCATCTTTCAGGGCCAACACCTTGTGCAGAATGTCGCAGGCAATGCCGAATTTCTGAATCCACCGTGCCATTTCTCTAAACAGCGGCAAATCCTGCCGCAGCAGCTCCCGCGCCTTGTCCATTTCCCGGCTGAGCTCTGCCATCACGGCAAACAGAGTATCTTTGTCACCGGCGTTCATGGCTGCCTCCATGCGGATAAAGGCCTGCACCATGCGGGGGGAATTGTCATCCATCAGGCAGGAGGTGCGCAGGTGGTCGGCAAAGGGGAGAAAAGCGGCAACATTTTGGCTGCCGATGATGCGGCCGATGGCCTTTTGCCAGGCGGCTTCGGGGTCGTAGTGCTCGCTGTCCCACAGATAATCGGCAATGGTAATCAGCGGGATTTTGGAGCATTCGGCGTATTCCATGCAGTTGGCAATAATGCCCTCGGCGTATTTGTGCAAATCCGGGTCACGGTTGATGACGGGGCCCAGATGCATCTCGTTGAACATGGCGCAGTCATTCACGGGGTAATTGTCCCAATACAGGGGCTTGTGACGGGTGCCCTCAATAAAATCAACGGCCTCACGGCTTGTCAGTTCCCGGGAGCAGATGTCGCGCCCCGTCCAGAAAACCGAGATTTTCGGGGAGATGTTCTGCCCCAGCTTGGCAATAAAGTATTCGTTGCCCCTGCCGTGGTACTGGGTGGGGCAAACGGTCAGCCGGATGGCGGGGTCCATATCGGTCAGGGCGTTGTAATACCGCTCAATCAGGGCGATGTGGGCATTCACCGTTTCATCGTACATGGCCACATCCTCGGGAAAAATCAGGTGTTCGCTGATGTCATCCAGCAGCAGGCCGAAGCGGCGGATGCCGATTCCGTAAAGCTGCTTTGTTTTTTGCATCAGCGCCTCAAACTCACGGTCATCCGCATAGTGCATGGAAAGGCCGGGGGCGATGCACCAGTAAAAATCCATGTAGTAGGCGGCGGCTTCATCGGCCAGTTCTTTTAACTTGGCAAGGGCATCGTCGGGGTAGAGGCTCCGCCAGAGGGCACGGTGATAGTCGTCATCCTTGGGGGCGTAGTAAACGGTGTTCATGCGGTTTTCCGCCATCAGCGCCAGCACGGAGGTGCGCTCACCGTGGCTCCACGGCGTGCCGTAAAAGCCCTCAATATAGCCGCGCACGGCAAAGGAGGGCGCCCCTGTGAAGGTGCCGCTTTGCAGGGTGTTATCCGCCAAACGGCAGGTAATATCGCGCAGGGCATAGAAGGCGCTTTTTTCGCCGGAGCAGATTACATCGGCCCGTGTGCCGTCATCGGACACGGTAAAAATGTATTTTTCATCGGTCAAGCGGTGATTCTTTTCGCAGTAGCAAACATCACGGGTGTTCCGGAAAGCAACGTTAACGGTAAGGGTACCGCTCTTCAGCACGGGCTGAATCAAGGCGGCTGCCTGCGGGGTGGGGGTAAAGCCTGTGAGCATAAAGGATTCCTCCCTGTTCGGTGTAATATCTATATCATACAGCAAAACGGCAGAAATTCAACCCGAAACGGGAGAAAAACCGATTTCCTCTGTTGATTTTTTGTTTTTAAAATGATACTATCTTTATCGGAAAAATATAAAGGAGAATGCGCTATGACAATCAGACCGTATCAGGAAAAGGATAAAGAAAATGTGCGCTTTGTTTGCCTGAACAGTGAGGGCCCCTCTCCCTATGACGAGGAGATGAGCTTCTTCATTCTGAACACCTACTGCGACTACTTTATTGAGCAGGAGGGGGACAACTGCTTTGTGGCTGCGGATGAGAACGATAGAGCCATCGGTTATATTTACTGCGCCGAGAATTATGATGCCTACAAGGCGCGTTTCATGGCGGAGTATCTGCCCCGTTTTGACCCGAGCCTGACCCGGCGCATCAAAAACGCGGCTCACTCCGCAGATATGCAGGCGAAATACAAGGATACCTATCCCGCCCATCTTCATATTGATGTGCTGCCCGAATACCAGCGTATGGGTCTGGGTCACAAGCTGGTGGATACCCTTTGCGCCCACCTCAGAAGCAAGGGCGTGAAAGGCGTTATGCTCACCACCGCGCCGGATAACAAAGTGGGCAGAGGCTTTTACGACAAATACGGCTTCACCCTTCTGGAAGTCACCGACGGGGATGCCGCCTACGGCCTGAAACTGGATTAACAGGAAAACGGTGATACCATGAAGTATTATCTGGGAATAGACGGAGGCGGCTCCAAAACCGCTGCCGTGCTGTGCGACGAAACGGGAAAAACCGCAGCCTCCTTTGTGGGGGGCAGCATCAACTTCAATGCCATCGGTACCGAACGCACCCGCCAAAATCTGAAAGAGGTGGCAGACGGTGTGCTGAAAGGGTTCACCGGCACCCTGAGTGCTGCCGTTATCGGCTCCGCCGCCCTGGCGGAGCGGGCAGATGAAGCCCTGACCCGCACCGTATGCGAGGGGATTATTCCCTGTGACCGCGTGGTGATGGAGAGCGATGTGTTCATCGGCCTGGAGGCCATGCGCTGCAAAGGCCCCGTGGCAATGGTCATCAGCGGCACGGGCTCCATGGCGGCAGGCCGGAAGGCAGACGGCACCGTGATTCACACGGGGGGCTGGGGCTACCTTTTGGGTGACGAGGGCTCCGGCTATGCCATGGCACTGGATGGCATCAAGGCCGCCATCCGGGGCGATGAGGGCACCGGCGACAAAACCGCCCTCACCGCAGATTTGCTTGCTTTCTTTGACGTGCGGGAAACCGCGGAACTGATTGATATATTTTACAATCCTGCCCCGGAGCCTTCCCGGGTGGCAAAATTCGCACCTTTCGTGCTGAAAAATGCCGAGGCGGGGGATGAAGCGGCTTTGCGCATTATGAATGACCACGCCCTCTCCCTTGCCAAAACCGTGAATGCTCTGCTGGCCCGGCTGCCTGCGGGCACGCCCTTGGGGCTGTGGGGCGGCATTTTCCAAAACAGCGAAATTTACCGTGAGGCCTTTGCCCGGGCGGTGAATGCGGAATACCCGCAAACGGCGGTGGGCCTGCTGCCCGTGCCTCCCGAATACGGCGCGGCATTTGCGGCAATGGCTTACGATGAACAGGAGGAATAAAGTTGCAGAAGCCTTTGGAATATCTCAACAATATGAACCGGCTCATGGCGGAGATTGCCGACAAGCAGCTGGATGCCATTGAGCAGTGCGCGGCGGCCTTTGCCGGGGCGCTGGAGAATGACCGCAACATCTTTTTGCTGGGTACGGGCCACTCCCATATGCTGGCGGAGGAGCTGTTTTACAGAGCAGGCGGTCTGGTAAAGATTCAGCCCGTGCTGGAAACGGCGCTGATGCTTCACGAATCCGCATCCAAAAGCACCGAGATTGAACGCTTGCAGGGCTACGCCGATATTCTGTTTGAAACCTACAACATGCAGGCGGAGGATGTGATCGTCATCATCTCCAACTCCGGCAGAAACGGCGTGTGTGTGGATATGGCGCAGCTTGCCAAAAGTAAAGGGCTCACCGTGGTGGCCCTCACCAACCTGAATCACTCCAAGGCCATGGAATCCCGCCACTCCAGCGGCAAAAAGCTGTATGAATTTGCCGATATCGTGCTGGATAACATGGGCTGCGTGGGGGATGCCTGCATTGAATTCCCCGCACTCGGCCGCAAGGCGGCTCCCACCTCCACCAGTGCCGGTGCGGCTATTCTGAATGCCGCCGTGACCGGGTGCATCGAGCTTATGCTTGAGCACGGCAAGGTGCCGGAGGTGTTCTCCAGCAGCAATGTGGACGGCGGCGATGCCGTGAACGAGGTGTTCGTGAAAAAATACAGAGGCGTTATCAGGTCCCTTTGATAAAGGGGTTTGGATATACAGAAGGAGGAACTTTTTATGAAAAAAAAGGCAATATCGGTTATTTCGGTTATGCTGGCACTGACCATGGTCTTTTCCCTTTGCATGCCTGCCAGCGCGGCAAAAACCCGTGAGAGTGCAGCCAAGGGTGCCAAGTTTGTGGACTCCCTGATGGAAGGGATTCTGGACCCTGTTTTTAACGGATTGATCAACCTTCTCTTCAAGGCAGACGGCATCGGCCGTCAGCTCCCCACTCCCGAGGAATTCCTTGCACAGCCCGATGAGTACTTCTATGAGGGTACCGACGGCACCCTGACCGGTCAGGGCTGGAAGCTGGGCTATGCCGGTGCTTCCGTCATCCCCGCCTCCTGGCGTGAGAATGCCGACGGCAAGCAGGATGACAACGGCATGAACCTGAACAAAACCTATTACTTCGGCGGTTATTTCACCTCAACCGTTGATAAGATTTACGATGACGAAACCGTGAATCTGGCTGTTCTTTCCGCCGGCACCGATGCCAACGGCAACGGTGTGGAGGATATCATCATTGAGGCCTGCCTTGACAACATCGGCTTCTCCAACGGCAATGTGGAGCTGGTGCGCAAGGCCGTGGCAGAGCGCCTTGCCAAGTGCGGCGTTGCCAACGACGATATTCTGGCCTTCAACTTCAGCTGCACCCATGCTCACTCCGTGGTGGAGGCTCTGGGCATGAGCCTGAATACCGTTTTCTTTGTGGGTCTTAAGAACCACTTCCTCTTCCAAAGAAAAACAGCCGTGAATGATGAGCTGCTGGATTCCATCTGCAATCAGACCGCCGCTGCCGCCGAAGAGGCTTACAAGGGCATGGAAAGCGGTACCCTGAGCTTCTTTGAAACTCAGGACCTGAACGCATACATGGATGCCAACTCCGTGAACAAAAAGCCCGAGGACCGCAAAATGTGCTACGACAAGCTGCAGTTCGGTGCCGATGCACAGCAGACCGTTGCCTGCCTGTACTTCGAGAGCGAATCCGGCGAAAAGACCGTGCTTGGCAACATGGGCATGCACCCCACCTTTGCCGGGCGTGACAGCAAGCGCGTCTGCGGTGACTTCCCCTACTACTTCAACAAGGCCATGCAGGATATGGGCTACAACTTTGTATTCCTGCAGGGTTCACAGGCCGCCATCGGCGCTACCGGCTACTACACCCAGGCCGGTCAGGATTGGGCAGAGGCAAATGCCCTGACCAAAGACGAATGGGTATCCCGCTACGGCGCAAAATATGCCGACAAGCACTATGAGGAGGAGCAGAATTACTTCACCATGAAGGCTACCGGCTACTCTCTGGCACAGTGCGTGGTTGACGGCACCGCTCAGAAGAAGGAGCTTGCCCCCACCGTGAATATCAAGATGGAACGCACTCTTGTTCCTCTGGATTACGATGTGATGTACCTTGCCGCCGTGGCAGGTGTGTTCGGCTATCATACCGTGAAAACCCCCGGCAACGAAACCGGCTACAGCATTGTGACGGAAATCGGTTACATGAAGCTGGATGATATTGTATGGCTGATGCTTCCCGGTGAAGTGAACCCCGCCGTGACCTTTGGCCGTGATGACGACTTTACGGGCGAGGAATCCTGGTCCGGTGCCACCTCCTGGTCGGGAGAAGAATGGCAGTATAAGCCTCTGAGCCGGATGGCGCAGGAAGCCCTGGGGCAGGATGTTAAGGTGTTTGCCGTTGGCCTTGCCAATGACGAAATCGGCTATGTGCAGCCCGATACCGACTGCGCCGCCAACTTCCTTACCAAGACCCTGACCGCCAACATGGGTTACCATACGGGCAGAGGCAATAACGAGGAACTGATGGCTGCCACTCCTCAGGCCGGCTCCGTGATGGCAGAGGCCTTTGCCAAGCTCTTCGGCGTTTCCGCAAAATAAGAATAAACAAAACAATTTCCCGCTCGGCACACTGCTGCCCGGGCGGGTATTCTCATGGGATAAGCAAACAATAAAAGCGATGTTCGGCCTTCGGCAAAACGCCGGAGCGGTCAGACATCGCTTTTTCTTTTTGAAAAAAAGGCGCCGGATGGATTCACCCGGCACCCATATGGATGTGATTATCAGAAAATCTCTTTGGAATCGCTCTGGGCCTTCATCATGGCGATGAATTCATCCGCCTTCATGGTGCCCATGTCGCCGTCTTCGCCGCGGCGGCGAACGGCAACGGTGCCGTCTTCCACTTCCTTATCGCCGAGAACCAGCATATAAGGAATCTTCTTCATGCGGGCTTCGCGAATCTTGTAGCCGGTCTTTTCGCTTCTGTCATCCACGGTTACGCGGAAGCCAGCGGCGTTGATGGTATCGGCCAAGGCCTTGGCGGCCTCATGGTGACGGTCGGCAATGGGAAGAATACGAACCTGCTCGGGAGCCAGCCACAGGGGGAAGGCGCCGGCAAAATGCTCGGTAATCACACCGATGAAGCGCTCAATGGAGCCGAGCACAACGCGGTGAATCATAACGGGGCGGTGCTTCTCGCCGTCGGCACCGGTGTATTCCAGCTCAAAGCGCTCGGGCAGCTGCATATCCAGCTGAATGGTGCCGCACTGCCAGGTTCTGCCCAGAGAGTCGGAAAGATGGAAGTCAAGCTTGGGGCCGTAGAAGGCGCCGTCGCCCTCGTTGATTTCGTAGGTCTTGCCCATTTCTTCCACGGCGGTCTTCAGGGTTTCGGTGGCAAAATCCCAATCCTTGATGTCGCCCATGTGGTCCTCGGGCATGGTGGAAACCTCGATGGTGTAGGAAAGGCCGAATACGGAGTAAACCTCATCAAACAGCTTCACAACGTTCTTGATTTCATCCTTCATTTGGTCCCAGGTCATGAAGATGTGGGCATCGTCCTGGGTGAAGCAGCGCACACGGAACAGGCCGTGCAGGGCGCCGCTCAGCTCGTGGCGGTGAACAAGGCCCAGCTCGCCGCAGCGCAGGGGCAGGTCGCGGTAGGAGTGGGGAGTCATTTTGTAAACCAGCATGCCGCCGGGGCAGTTCATGGGCTTGATGGCAAAATCGGTGTCATCAATCACGGTGGTGTACATATTCTCTTTGTAGTGGTCCCAGTGGCCGCTGCGCTCCCACAGGCCGCGGTTGAGCATCATGGGTGTGGAGATTTCCACATAGCCGTAGCGCTTGTGAACCTGACGCCAGTAGTCAATCAGGGTGTTGCGCAGAGTCATGCCGTTGGGAAGGAAGAAGGGGAAGCCGGGGCCCTCATCCATAATGGTGAACAGACCAAGCTCTTTGCCCAGCTTGCGGTGGTCGCGCTTTTTGGCCTCCTCAATGGCGGCAAGGTAGGCGTCCAGATCGTCTTTCTTTGCAAAGGCGGTGGCGTAAATTCGCTGCAGCATCTTGTTCTTCTCACTGCCGCGCCAGTAAGCGCCGGTGCAGGAGGTGAGCTTGTAGGCCTTGATGCGGCCGGTGGAGGGGATGTGAGGGCCGGCGCACAGCTCGGTGAACTCGCCCTGCTTGTAGAAGCTGATGTTCTCGCCCTTGTCGGCGTGCTCCTGAACCAGCTCCACCTTGTAGATTTCGCCTTTTTCCTCATAGTATTTGATGGCCTCGTCGGGAGTCATCTCGAATTTTTCAAGGGGAAGGTCTTCCTTGATGATTTTTTTCATCTCTGCTTCGATTTTCTCAAGGTCTTCGGGGGTGAAGGGCTCGGGAACGTCGAAGTCGTAATAGAAGCCGTTGTCAATGGCGGGGCCGATGGCAAGCTTGGCTTCGGGGTACAGTCTCTTTACTGCCTGTGCCAGCACGTGGGAGGCGGTGTGACGGTAAGTCTTTTTGCCGTCCTCATCGTCAAAGGTCAGAATTTCCAGATTGCAGTCGGCATCCACGGGGGTGCGCAGGTCTTTAACTTCACCGTCGATTCTGGCAGCGCAGGCGGCCTTGAACAGCCCGGCGCCCAGACTTTTGGCAATGTCCATTGCGGTTGTGCCGTTTTCATACTCGCGCACAACGCCGTCTTTGAGAGTTACTTTTACCATAGTGTATCGTCATCCTTTCATCAAGTGTGTTTTACCGAAAATAAAAAAACTCCATCCCGCAAAACAGGATGAAGCATTGGCTCCACGGTTCCACCCGTTGTTGCGAACCCCGAAAGGCTCGCCCCTTGATTGGCTGTTAACGGTGCCTGCCGTTCCCTCTTATTGCCCGGGGGCACTTCGGGGGACGCTCCGCAGCGGTGGTTGCCCGAAACCTTTGCACGCACTCGCAGCCAAGGTGCGCACTCTCTGGAAAAAGGGGAGAATCCGAGGCAATCTTCTGCATCTTCACTTTCCGATATTATCCCGATTTTAGCACGCCCATATGTTTATGTCAATACTAAAGTATTTCAAGATTATAAAAAAAACTTGACACATGGGATAGGTAAGTATATTATATATCCTAATAGTGCTATTTTGTGTCGGAATGGTGGATTCCGGCCTGAAATATACAATAAGTGCTATTTTCCGTGCATTTTCTAACAGAATAAAAATTTGCAAAAAAGGAGGTTTACCGTTTCATGCAAGTACCACTGATTCTTTCTGTCATTATCGCTGTGGTAACACTGGCCGTCGGCGGCGCCGTTGGCTTTGTTATCGGCGGTGCTCATAGAAAAAAGGTTAGTGAGCAGGCTATCGGCTCTGCCGAGAAAGAGGCTACCCGCATTGTGAATGAGGCTGCCAAGCTCGCCGAAGAGAAGAAGAAAGAAAGCATCATCGAAGCTAAAGAAGAAATTCACAAGCAGCGCACCGAAACCGAAAAAGAACTGCGCGAACGCCGCAAGGAAGTGCAGCGCCAAGAAAACCGCCTGATTCAGAAGGAGGAAACTCTCGACAAAAAGACGGCAAGTCTTGAGAAAAAGGAAGAGGTTCTGGGCGAAAAAATCAAAGCAGCAGAAGCCAAGCTTGACGAGGTGGAAACCATCAAGCGCAGCCAGTTCGAAATGCTGGAGAAAATCTCCGGCTACACCAAGGAGCAGGCAAAGGAATATCTGCTTACCGCTCTGGAGCAAAGCCTCTCCCACGAAAAAGCCCTCCGTATTCAGGAGTATGAACAGAAAACCAAGGATGAGGCCGACCGTATGGCAAGGGAGATTATCTCCACCGCCATTCAGCGCTGTGCCGCCGACCATGCCTCCGAGGCAACCGTATCCGTTGTATCCCTTCCCAATGACGAGATGAAGGGCCGCATCATCGGCCGCGAGGGCAGAAATGTCAGAACCCTTGAAACCATTACCGGCGTTGACCTGATTATTGACGACACGCCCGAGGCCATTACGGTTTCCAGCTTTGACCCTGTTCGCCGCGAGGTGGCAAGGCTCACCATCGAAAAGCTGATTGCCGACGGCCGGATTCACCCCGCCAGAATTGAGGATATGTTCGAGAAATCCAAGCGTGAGGTCGAAGCCACCATTAAGCAGACCGGTGAGCACGCTGTGATTGATGCAGGCGTTAACGGAATCCACCCCGAAATCGTCAAGCTTCTCGGCAAACTCAAATACCGCACCAGTTACGGTCAGAATGTGCTTAACCACTCCCTTGAGGTTTCCTATATCGCCGGCCTTCTTGCCGCCGAGCTGGGTGTAGACACCAAGCTTGCCAAGCGCGCAGGTCTGCTGCACGATATCGGCAAGGCACTTGACCACGAAATCGACGGTTCTCACATTGCTTTGGGCGTTGAATTCGCCAGAAAGTACAAAGAGAACGAGCAGGTGGTTCACGCCATCGAGGCCCACCACGGCGATGTGGAGGCCAAAACCATCACCGCTTGCCTTGTGCAGGCTGCGGATGCCATTTCCGCCGCAAGACCCGGCGCCAGACGCGAGAATGTTCAGAACTACATCAAGCGTCTTGAGAAGTTGGAGGAGATTGCCTCCGGCTTTGAGGGTATTGAGCGCACCTTCGCCATTCAGGCGGGCCGCGAGGTCAGAATCATGGTGAAACCCGAGAAAATCAGCGATGACGATATGGTTCTTCTTGCCCGCAATGTGGCGCAAAAGATTGAGGAGGAACTGGAATATCCCGGCCAGATCAAGGTTCACCTTATCAGAGAAAGCAGAGCTTTTGATTACGCAAAATAACTTGTTGAAGGGCTGCCTGTGGCAGCCCTTTTTCTGAAAAAGGAGCATGCCGTTGAATATTCTTGCCGTTGGTGACGTGGTCGGTAAGGAGGGGTGCGAATGCCTGCGCCGTACCTTGCCCGCCCTGAAAAAACTGAAAGGGATTGATTTCACCGTGGTCAACGGTGAAAACTCCGCACCGGGGAACGGGATTACTCCCGATTCCGCCGGAGCACTGCTGGATGCGGGGGCCGATGTGATTACCACCGGCAACCATGTGTTCCGCCGCCGGGAGGTATATGATTATCTGGATGACAGCCGCTTTGTCATCCGCCCTGCCAACTACTACGGGGCCAATCCCGGGGTAGGCGCTGCGGTGGTGGATACGGGCAGGGCCCGGGTGGCTGTGCTGAATCTGGCAGGTAAGGCCTACATGGAAAACGGCGAGAATCCTTTTATTGCCGTGGATAAGCTGCTCAAAGAGGTGGCGGATTGCCCCGTCATCCTGCTGGATTTTCACGCCGAGGCCACCGCCGAGAAAAAGGCCATGGGTTTTTATCTGGACGGCAGAGTATCCGCCGTGTTCGGCACCCACACCCATGTGCAGACTGCCGATGCCGCGGTGCTGCCCAAGGGCACGGGCTACATCACCGATTTGGGCATGACGGGCCCTAAATATTCCGTTTTGGGAATCAAGCCCGAAATCTCCGTGCAATGGCTCAAAACGGGCATGCCCACCCGGTTTGAAACGGCAGACGGCCCCTGTATGCTGAATGCCTGTGTGTTTGAGATTGACGAAAAAACAGGGAGAACGCTCGGTGTTGAGAGCATTTGTATGGAAAAATGACAGAACGAAATAAAGGCAAAAGACGAAAAGCGGTGAAATAAGCTGATGCAAAAGCTGTTGGGCTATATGCGCAGCGCCGTGCAGGACTACAACATGATAGAGGAGGGGGATTGCATTGCCGTGGGCCTTTCCGGCGGCAAGGATTCCACCGCTCTGTTGGTAGGGCTTGCCAAGCTGCGGGATTTTTACCCCAAACATTTCAATATCATTGCCATAACGCTGGATATGCGCTTTCATGATAAGGATACGGATTATTCCGCTCTGGAGGCGCTCTGTAAGGAACTGAATGTGCCCTATGTGATAAAGCGCACCCATTTGGCAGAAGTGATTTTTGACCTGCGCAGGGAGTCCAATCCCTGCAGTCTGTGCGCCCGTATGCGGCGGGGAGCACTGCACGACACAGCCAAAGAAAACGGCTGCAATAAGATTGCTTTGGGTCATCACCTTGACGATGTGGCCGAAACCTTCATCATGAACCTGTTCAACGGCGGCACGGTGGATTGCTTTTGCCCCGTGACCTACCTTTCCCGCAAGGATATTACGGTGATTCGCCCCCTGATTTATGCCCGCGAGAGCGATTGCGCCCGTGTGGTAAGGCGGCAGGAGCTGCCCGTTGTGAAATCCGAGTGCCCCGAGGACGGCGCTACGGAGCGGCAGGATGTAAAAGAGTTTTTAACCTCCCTTGAAAAAAAGTACGGTGATGTGCGCAGCAAAATTCTGGGCGCCATGCAGCGCAAGCACATCAACGGATATTAATATTAATAACGAAATAGTGGCAAAAATATGGCGCCAAAACCATATCGGGTTCAAATCCCTTTTGCCAGGAAAGGATGACATAGATATGAAATATGCAGTTGTGCTGTATGACGGAATGGCCGATTACCCCGTGCCTGCGTTGGATGGCAAAACCCCCATGGAGGTGGCAAAAAAGCCCAACTTTGACGCTTTGGCAGCCAAGGGTGAGGTGGGTATGGTCAAAACCGTGGCCGACGGCTTAAAGCCCGGCAGCGACATTGCCAATCTGAGCGTGATGGGCTATGACCCCGCCGTGTACTACACCGGCCGTTCTCCTCTGGAGGCGGTGAGCATCGGTGTGAAGATGGCAGATGATGACATTGCCATGCGCTGCAATGTGGTTACCCTGAGCGATGAGCCGGATTACGACGACAAAACCATGGTGGATTACTCCGCAGGTGACATCACCAGTGAGGATGCGGCAGAGCTTATCAAGGCGGTGCAGGAGCACTTCGGCGGCGGTGAATTCGATTTTTACAGCGGTGTGAGCTATCGCCACTGCCTGGTGCACCACGGCGGCACTACCGAGCTTGGCAGCATGACCCCGCCTCACGATATCTCCGGCAAGGTGGTTGGCCCCTATATCTCCAACCATCCCAATGCGCAAAAGCTGACCGCCATGATGCGTGAAAGCTACGAGATTCTGAAGGACCACCCCGTGAACAAGCGCCGCGTGGCAGAGGGCAAACGCCCCGGCAACTCCATCTGGCTTTGGGGTGAGGGCAAACGCCCCGTACTGGAATCCTTTGAGAAGCTGCACGGCCTGAAGGGCAGCGTGATTTCCGCTGTGGATTTGCTCAAAGGTATCGGTATCTCCGCCGGCATGAGCACCCCCGATGTGGAGGGTGCCACCGGTTATATTGATACCAATTTTGAGGGAAAGGCCGCTGCCGGTATTCAGGAGTTCAAAAACGGCAAGGATTTTGTCTATTTCCACTTTGAAGCCCCCGATGAGTGCGGCCACCGCAATGAGCCCCAAAACAAGGTGCGCGCCATTGAACTGATTGATGAAAAGGTGCTGCCCGCCCTGCTGGATTACCTCAACGGCTGCGGGGATGACTACAAGGTAATGATTCTGCCCGACCATCCCACCCCCATTGTTACCATGACCCATGCGGGTGACCCCGTTCCTTATATGATATACCATAAGAATAAAGAGGTGGACAGCAGCGTTGCCTCCATCAATGAAAAAACCGCTGCCGCCACAGGCCTGTTTGTGACCGTGGGCCATACGCTGATTGAAAAATTCATTAACGATTAAGGAGAGAGAAATATGAAGAAGTACCGCATCAACACCAACTGCCTTCACGCCGGTTACACGCCCAAAAACGGAGAACCCCGTGTGCTGCCCATTTACCAAAGCACCACCTACAAGTATGACTCCAGCGTAGAGATGGGTCAGCTTTTTGACCTTGAAAAATCCGGCTATTTCTACACCCGCCTTGCCAACCCCACCAGTGATGCCGTAGCCGCTAAAATTGCCGCTTTAGAGGGCGGTGTAGGCGCTATGCTCACTTCCTCGGGTCAGGCGGCCTCCTTCTATGCCGTGTTCAATATCGCGGGCGCAGGGGACCATGTAGTGGCCTCCTCCGCTATCTACGGCGGCACCTTCAATCTGTTTAATGTGACCATGCGCAAGCTGGGCATTGATTTCACATTCCTGCGTCCCGATGCCACCGAGGCGGAGCTGGAAGCCGCTTTCAAGCCCAACACAAAGGCCGTGTTTGCCGAGACTCTCTCCAACCCCTCCCTTCATGTGCTGGATATCGAGATGTATGCCCGTGTTGCCCACAGCCACGGTGTGCCCCTGATTGTGGATAACACCTTCCCCACGCCCATCAACTGCCGTCCCTTCGAGTTCGGTGCCGATATCGTGACCCATTCCACCACCAAGTACATGGACGGCCACGCCACCAGCGTTGGCGGTGTGCTGGTGGACAGCGGCAATTTTGACTGGACTCAGAACGATAAATTCCCCGGTCTCACTACCCCCGACGATTCCTATCACGGCATCACCTACACCGAAAAATTCGGTAAGGCCGCATATATTACCAAATCCATGTCTCAGCTCATGCGTGACCTGGGCTCCATCCCCGGCCCCCAGAACGCATTCCTGCTCAACCTGGGCCTTGAAACCCTGTTTTTGCGTGTGGAGCGCCATTGCAGCAATGCCATGAAGGTTGCCGAATATCTGGAGCAGAGCCCCTATGTGAACTCCGTTACCTACCCCGGCCTGAAGAGCAGCAAGGATTACGCTCTGGCACAGAAGTATATGCCCAACGGCACCAGCGGCGTTATCTCCTTCCGCATCAAGGGCGGCCGCGATGCTGCCACCAAGTTTATGGACAGCCTTGAGCTGGCCTCCATCGTTACCCATGTGGCGGATTGCCGCACCTGCTGCCTGCACCCCGCCAGCACCACCCACCGCCAGCTGACCGCCGAGGAGCTGGATGCCTGCGGCGTTTATGAGGACCTGATTCGCTTCTCCGTGGGTATTGAGGATGTGGAAGACATTCTGGCCGATGTGGCTCAGGCTTTGGAAAAGAGCGCGCAGTAAGAGAGCCCAAGTATTAAGCATTTTCACGGATTTTCCGGCATATCGGGGGATTCTTCGGTGTGCCGGTTCTTTTTTACGAAAAAATGTGTAAATTAAAGATGAGCTTTTGCTATGAAAAACGGAGAAAAACGGAGAAAAACGGAGATTGTGAATTGTAAATTAAAAAACCGGGAAAAAGTTGTTGACACGGGGAATCACTTGTGGTAATATAACCGAGCACGAAAAAATCTATCGGAGGTATGTGTTATGTCAACCTATATGCCCAAAAAGGCTGACCTTGCCGATCGCAAGTGGTATGTCATCGACGCAGCCGGTAAGCCCCTTGGCAAAACCGCTGTTGAAGCTGCCAATCTCCTTCGCGGCAAGAACAAGCCCACTTTTGTTCCTCATGAGGACTGTGGCGATCATGTAATCATCATCAACGCCGAGAAAGCCGTTCTTACCGGCAAAAAGCTCGATGAGAAAAAGTATTTCCATCATACCGGCTATATCGGCCACATGAAGGAAGTCAAGTACCGCACTCTTATGGCTACCAAGCCCGAGTTTGCTGTTACCAAGGCCGTTAAGGGTATGATCCCCGACACCGTAATCGGCCGCACTGCTCTTACCAGACTTCGCGTTTACAAGGGCGCTGAGCATCCTCACGCCGCACAGAAGCCCGAAGTTTGGGAATTTTAAGAAAGGGAGGCTGCTTTAAATGTACGATACTAATCCTTATTTCTATGGCACCGGCCGCAGAAAGAGCTCCGTTGCAAGAGTTCGCCTTTACCCCGGCACCGGCAAAATCATCATCAACGACAGAGAGATTGATGACTATTTCGGCCTTGAGACCTTGAAGCTTATCGTTCGTCAGCCCCTCAACCTTACCGAGACCGCTGAAAAGTTCGATGTTATCTGCAAGGTAGCAGGCGGCGGCGTTACCGGCCAGGCCGGCGCTATCCGTCACGGCATCTCCAGAGCCCTTCTTCTTTATGACGGTGAGCTTCGCACCACCCTCAAGAAGGCCGGCTTCCTTACCAGAGACCCCAGAATGAAAGAGAGAAAGAAATACGGTCTCAAAGGCGCCCGTCGCGCTCCTCAGTTCAGCAAGAGATAAAAAACCGCATATTTTCAAGGCTTCGGAGTTTTTCTCCGGAGCCTTTTTCCTTTACTTCCCGGTAAATATTGCTTTACTTTTTCTCTACTTTGAGTATAATAAGTAAAGGAAGGATGTGCTGCATATGATTTATTCCTATGACGGGTTGGATAGAATCCTATCGGCAAATGGTATGACGAAAACGGCGCTTGCGGCTGAACTGGGCATCTCATCAAGAACGATTGCGAAAATGTCCAAGGGTGAAAAGATTGCCGACCATGTGCTGAAAAAGATTGCCGATTACTTTTCCCGCTCCGTTGCCGAACTCTGCACTGAAAAATCAGATAATCTCATTCTGCAAACTCTGCGGGATGAAAAGAATGCGAAAATATCCGGTGGACTGTATCATGAACTGCAGGTGCGCATGACCTACAACTCCAATCATATTGAGGGCAGCAAACTCAGCGAAGATCAGACTCGCCTGATTTTTGAGACACGGACAATCAATGCCGGTGACGGCATTCCGGTCGATGACATCATCGAAACGGTCAATCATTTTTGCGCCATCGACTATGTGATTGATGTTGCCGAGGAGGAATTGACGGAGGAGATTATCAAGGAGCTGCACCGTATTCTGAAGCAGGGCACGGCGGATTCTGTGTTGGCGTGGTTCGCGGTCGGCGATTATAAGAAGCGTGCCAATGTGGTCGGCGGTCGGGAGACCGTCAAGCCGAAGGATGTTCCGGTGCGAATGAAGGCGCTGCTTTCGGCATACAATTCCGCGGATATGGTAACGTTTGAAGAAATCATCGCCTTTCACCATGACTTTGAGAGCATTCATCCGTTTCAGGACGGCAACGGCAGAATCGGGCGTTTGATTGCACTGAAGGAGTGCCTGCATTACAACATCGTACCGTTCATCATAGAAGACTCAAAGAAGACTTTTTATTACCGGGGCCTTGCCGAATGGGAGAGCGAAACGGGCTATCTGGCGGATACCTGCCTTGACGGTCAGGATACCTTCAAGCGCCTTCTTGTAATGTTTGATATTGATGTTTCTGGTTCGGACTAATTGAGGGGTTAACTTTTGTCAAGACCCTGTAAAACCATTGAAAACACAGGTTTTTTCGGAAGTATTCTGACTGAGTACGGTCTCAAAGGCGCCCGTCGCGCTCCTCAGTTCAGCAAGAGATAACCGGCAAAAAATCAACAGAATTATTAAAAGCCTTGAAAAAAACGGTTTCAAGGCTTTTTTCTGGTGTGCTCGGCACGCATATTCACTTGGCGGTGAAAGTCCGCTACAGGCTTGGCAGTAGGAACTGTTAGACGAAGACAAGGGCGTCCTTCGTGAGGAGGAGTCTGAAAGAAGTCGGATGTAAAGGCTGAAAAGTGCCGA
>JAZRWZ010000152.1:0-3249 GCA_045599985.1 Acutalibacteraceae bacterium
GCAAGCAGTTTTGGCAGACAGATTTTCTGCCAAGATGAGGCAAAAAGCGCAGGAATACTTTGTGTATTCCGAGCATTTTTAACGAAATATTGGCAAAAATATGGCGCCAAAACCATATCGGGTTCGAATCCCTTTTGCCAAAGAGCGGCACACGAAACCGATGCTATCATAAAACAGTAAGATTAGAATAGTATTAGAGAATTGCTCTGCCCGCAAAAAAACCGCCGCAGGCAAAGAGTTGAAAAGCAACCTTTGTTTGCGGCGGCGAAACGGTTCAATCAGGGCTCGTCGGGAGTGTCTTCCTCGGGAGTTTCCGGCTCGTCACTCACAATGGAAGCATCGGGGTCCGGCTCTACCAAAGGCTCATCCTCAATGTTCAGGGTGATTGCCTCCGTGGTGGTCTCGGCCACATAATACACCATCAAAGTAACGGTGGTGCCTTTATCGTAGGCGTTGCCGGCAACGGGGCTGCAGGAGATAACCTCATCGTTATCGTAGGAGCCGTCCTCGGTATCCTTGCGCACAACCTTGAAGCCAAGGGCTTTCAGGCGGGCGTAGGCGTCGTCATAGCGGGAGCCGACAATATCCTCGGGCAGGGTAATCTGCTCCTTGCCCTTGCTCACATACAGCACAATCGTGGTGCCCGCGGGCACTTCCTTGCCGGCCTCAATGCTCTGGTTGACAATGTAGTTTTTGGCAACGGTGTCGCTGTAAGTATATTGCGTTTCAAAATTGAAGTTGGCGGAAAACACGGCGTTGCCGGTCACATCCAGATAGTTTTTGCCCGCGAAGTTGGGCACGGGGTTCATGCCGCCCTGCACGGATTCCGTCACGTTTTCGCCGTTGGATTTGTTGAACAGGCTCCAGTTCTGCATAAATCCGAAATCGTCACGGAACACGGTAAACATAAGAATCACAAATACCAAAAGTCCTGCTGCCGCGCTGATACCGGCAGCCTTCAGCGCCGTGGAGCGGTCCTCCTTTTTGTTGCGGCGAACGGCGGGGGTATCGGGCTCGGAATAAAAAGCGGAATCGTCCCGGCGGGAAGGAGCCGGAGCATCGGGGGCGGGAGACATCTCACCGCGAAGCTGCTCCACCGTGCGGGTGCGGTCATCGGGCAGAATCTGCAGGGAGTTTACCAGCCCGTCAATCACATATTCGGGCAGCTGCTCGGCAATTTTGCCGGGTACCATCAGGCGGTCGTTGGAAACACGCTCGGTGGCGTCAATGGGGTCGCTGCCCACAAGGGTGCGGTACAGCACGGCACCGAAGGAGTAAATATCCGTCCACGGGCCCTGCTGACCCTCAAAGCCGTATTGCTCAATGGCGGCGTAGCCGGGGTAAAGCTGCGCGTTGAGCTCACTGCGGGAGGTGCGGGCCTGCCAGATGGAAAAACCGGAGATGCGCACCTTGCCGTCACGCCCGATGATGAGTGTGGCGGGGGAGATGCCCCGGTGAATGATGCCGGAGGAGTGGAGGGTGCCCAGAGTGGAAAGAATGGGCATCAGCAGCTGACGGGCCTTATCCCAGGAGACATTGCCCGTTTTGCTGGAGAGCAGATATTCGCGCAGGGTCACGCCCTCGATATGGTCATACACGGCGTAGGAGGTGCCGTAATCCTCCACCACATCGGTCACGTGAATCAGAGCGGGCAGCCCCTGCAGGCGGCGCAGCTTGACCCACAACTCCAGAAAGCTTTGATTGCAGTCGCGGAATATGGCCTCTTTGCCGTTGGTGATGTGCAGATTCAGGGCGGTGGAGTTGCGTATGGCAAGGGTGTCGGGGAAGAATTCACGGATGTTTACCGCTTTCTTTGCACTCAGGTCCCACCCGATGTAGGTGGCGCCCTCGCCGTTGTAATCCAGCAGTTTTCCGATGAGGTAGCGGTTGGCTACCAGCGTGCGCACGGGCAGATAGGGGGCGATTTGCGCGGAGTTGGCGTGATAGCCGCAATAGGGGCATTGCTTGGCATTGCCGATTTCACGCATACAGCTCATACAGAGGTTGTCGGTACTTATCATGATTATGCGCTCCTTGCTGCGAAAAGAATGATGACAATACGCCATGATATACGGTAATACTAACAAAAAGAAGGGAGAGTGTCAACGGCATAGGCGGCATTGTAACCCTTTCTTAACATATTGGAAAACCCTTGCAATGTACAAACGGTATGTTATAATATAAGGTAGACTAAAGGGCCATCAGACCGGGAAGGAGAAAAACATGAGTCTGAAGGAGCTTAAAATCAGCAAAAAGGACGTGGGCACCATGATTGTGGTGGCCGTGGCCCTTGCCATGGTTGCTTTTGTCATGATTGCCATGTTCGGCAACAGAGCAAGAAAACTGGATAACGAATCGGACGCCACCACCGTTCATGTGTTCAGCACGGTGAACGATCAGGGTGAAATCGAATTTTATACGATGATTGAGGAATATACGGATTCCGGCTACCACGCCAGCGTGTGGTACCCCACCAAGCCCACTACGGCACCCTCCACCTCCGAGACCGAATCCGTCTCCGAACCCACCACCCGCATTGAGTTTGTGACGGATGCCAACGGCGAAACGGTGACCGATGCCGAGGGCAATTATGTGACCGAAGTCTTTACCGAACCTCCACCGCCCCAGACCTCCCTGCAGGCGGTCACCGATGCCTCCGGTCAGGCAGTCACCGATGCCAAGGGCAAGCCCGTAACGGAGCTGGTTACCGTGATTCCCACCGAAAGCACCACGCAGGATATCTGGACAGAGGTTTCCACCACCAAAAAATTCAAAATCAAAACCGCCTATACCGTGGAAACGGGCACGGCCAACACCATCATCAGCGAGGTGAACCGTGTGCGCGGTGAGGCCGGTTTGCCCGCATTAAAAACAAACAAGGCTCTGACCACCGCCGCCAAGGCCGTTGCCATGGCAAACGGTTTGCCCAATTACGGAGCGGGCGGCAACGCCTACTTCTCCTGCACCACCGCCACGGGCGGCGCCGCCATCTACAACAGCCTGATTTCCTCCACCGATATCGTATCGGTTGAGAAATATCACAACATCGGCGTGGCCGTTATCAAGTATAACGGGCAGTACTTCACCGCCGTGGAGCTTTCCTGATTCCCGCAGTCAACTGCAACAGCCCTTTTGCATGAGGTTTACAGGAAGGGATAACATTCCTTTGAGATGTTTTTCATGAATTTTGTTACGCTTTCGGCAACGGTGCGCACACACGCCGGGGGTTCCGTGCCGTTATCCAGCTTG
>JAZRWZ010000153.1:0-3469 GCA_045599985.1 Acutalibacteraceae bacterium
AGTTCTATATGCCCAAAGGCTTTTTGCACGGCTTTGTTACCCTGTCCCCCGATGTGGAGGTGCTTTACAAGGTGGATAATTTTTATTCCCCTGCCAATGACCGCAGCGTGTGCTATAAAGACCCTGCCATCGGTGTGGACTGGGGCATTGATAACCCCATTCTTTCACAAAAAGACAGCACCGCCCCCCTGCTCAAGGACAGCGACATTCATTTTATTTACCGCTGAATCCTTTGCTGTTAAACATTCACGGGGGCTCATTCGGGCGGCACAGCCGTTATCACGACGGATTATGCGCAGCCGTTTGAGTCCCCGTTCCTTATTTTTGAACCCGCAAAGAAAAAAGCAAAAAAATTAAAATTAGGGGTTGATTTTTGCAAAGGAGTATGCTATTATATCGGAGCACTGAGAAATCAGTTCACTGCCGTGGGGGTGTAGCTCACTTGGGAGAGCGCTTGAATGGCATTCAAGAGGTAAGGAGTTCGATCCTCCTCATCTCCACCAGAATAAACCGCTGAATCTGTTCAAAGCAGAGTCAGCGGTTTTCTTTTTTATTTCCTGATTCCGTTTTTTGATGTAGGATTGTAAAAACAAAGGAGATTTGTTATGAGATACTGCTTTGATAACGATTTGCATATTCATTCTCATCTGTCCCTATGCTCCAATGACCCGGAACAGACGACGGAAAACATTCTGCAATATGCCCTTGATAACAACCTGAAAACCATATGCCTTACCGACCACTACTGGGACGAAAATGTTCCCGACCCTTCGGATTGGTATGCCAGGCAGGACTATGCCCACATTGCTGCCGCGCTCCCTCTGCCTCAGGCAGACGGTGTGCGTTTTCTGTTTGGCTGTGAAACGGATTTGCGGGAGGATTTGACCCTTGGCGTTTCCCCTGCTCTGTTTGATAAATTTGATTTCATCATCATCCCCACAACCCACCTTCATATGAACGGTTTCACCTGCCGGGGGGATGAGGATGCCGCGGAACGCGCAAAGCTGTGGGTGAGCCGCTTTGAGGGCGTTCTCAACATGGCGCTTCCATTCCACAAGGTAGGCATTGCCCACTTGACCTGCGAGCTGATGTACCGCGACCATCACCTTGAAACGTTGAGCCTGCTTACGGAGAAGGATTATGCGCCTCTGTTCAAAAAGGCCGCCACGCTTGGTGTGGGAATCGAGCTGAATTTCAACGCCGCCAAGTTGACCGAGGAGAGCAAAGACCTTGTGCTGCTCCCCTACCGTGTTGCCAAGGCGGAGGGCTGCAAATTCTATTTCGGCTCGGATGCCCACCACGCCAAGGAGCTTGCCCGGGAAAAGCAGAATGCGGAAACGATTATTGACCTGCTGGGGCTTGAGGAAAGCGACAAATTCATTCTTGCATAATATTACCGTACCAAAAGATAACGGCAGAGGAATGGCTCCCCTGCCGTTTTTCATTCTGTTATTATCAATTGTATTGTTGAAGGATAATACTATTTGAGTGTATAGCTCATATCCGTGCCGGTGAAGGTGCCGGTATAGAAATCATAGGTTCGGAATACCACCGAGTCCTCATAAACCTCCATCAGGTAGCCGTAACCGAGGGTATCGTCGTTGTTGCTGGTAAGGCTGGGTACCCACACCTCCGGGGTCTTCTTTTCACCGGGAACGGTATCAAAAATCGGTGCGCTGTGGGCATGACCCACAATCAGGAAGATATTGTCATACTTGTTGAGAAGGGCGGTGTATCTTTCCAGCCCCTCCCCGATTACGCAGCGGGGATAATGGTTGAATACAAAAATGGGAAGTCCGTCCTTTGCCGCCTTGTCAAGCTCCGCTTCAAACCAGTCAAGCTGTGTGTCAAAAAGATTGCGGCAGCCGCATTCCGGGGTATCGGGCCCCAAAAGAATCAGGTGGTAGCCCTTTACCGTTTCGCTGTAATAAAGCTCCGTCACATTTTTGTCAACAAAGCTGTTGATGTAGCCCAGATGCCGCTGCTTGAGTTCATCAAAGGTGCCGAAGTCCTCATCATCGTTGCCGATATCGTGGTTGCCCGTTGCCACAAAATAGGGGCGGATGGGGTTGGTGTTGTTGAGCATGCCGTAAAACAGCATGTTTTCAATATTCTGGGCGCAGATGGAGTTGTCACCGTCAATCACAAGGGCATCAATACAATCTTTGCCACCCTTGAGGGAATTGAAGCATTTTGGCACAACGGGGAACTTATCAAAGCCGTTGCCTTCAATGTGAATATCGGACATAATGGCAAGGTCAAGCTTCAGGTTCTGCCTGTCAAGGGGCTCAATGGAATTAACCTTTTGCCCGATGGGCACCAGCATGAACAGACAGCCGAAGAAAAGGGAAACCAGTTTTTTCAGAAGCAAAACAATTACATTCATTTTTATTCTCCCTTCGGATTGATGGGTTTATTATATTCATTTTTAAGGGTGCAAGTCAATATTTTACCTCCCGAAATTCCGATTCTCCGAAAAAAAACGGGTTTTCCATTTGAATCAAAATGAATTTCCATTTGAATCAAAACGAATTTACACTTTACATTTACGGATTTTTCCTCTACAATAAAGAAAATAAAAAACGGAGGGATACTCATGGATTTCAACGAATTTTTAAGAGAACTGATTGCATCCGTCAATTTTTGGCTCTACGATGTTACCTTGTACTTCCACAACCTTTTCGGCGGGTTGTTTTAATCGGGCAAGAAGGAGGAAAACAGTATGAAAAAACTTGTCGCTATCCTTTGCACGGCAGCCATGCTCATTTCGGTATTCTGCGTGGGTGCCAACGCCAGTGAACCCACCACCGCCCCCGCTTTTGATTCCCTTTCCGATTCGCAGGGTACCAAAAACTACACCATTGAAAACCCTTATCAGGATGTGAAATGGGGCGAATGGCGTGAATACAAGGCATCCCTTCACTCCCACACCAACGCCTCCGACGCGGAGCCTTCCATGGTGGAGAGTATTGAATACCACTATGCCGACAACTATGACATTCTTGCCCTGAGCGACCACGCCGTAATCGGCAGACCCTGGGACGAGATTCCCACCGTTGTGCCCCTTTACCGCTTTTTCAAATTCGGCAACACGGGCATGAAAAACATTGAGGTGCTTACCTCCGAACGCAGAAATCAAATGATTACCGGCGCCGACAGATTCAATGATGACGGCACTCCCAAGCCCATGCTTGAGGTTGTGGGCGCTTCCGAATTAAACGGTGCCACCCCCATCAATGACTGCCATGTGAACGGCTTCTTCATGGAAGAGGGCAAGGAATGGGGTCAGGCCAGAATGGGCATTTACGGCGACTATGAAACCGTTGTTAAGAAGGTGGAAAAGGCCGGCGGCATCACCTTCCTTGACCACACCGGCGAATATGTGGGCTGCGAAAATGACCCCGAAAGAGCCAACGAGCCCTACTACGCCAACAAATTTGCCAACATCTTTCTGAATTACCCCTCCTGC
>JAZRWZ010000154.1:0-9261 GCA_045599985.1 Acutalibacteraceae bacterium
GGGAAAGGCGTTGAGCCGTGTGCAGAAATAGGCGGCAACGGGATTCTCAAAAAGCTCTTTTTTCGCCATAAAGTGAACCTGCCGCCCCTTGATGCCAAGGCCCACCAGAAGCGGGTCAAAAAACTGAAAATGGTTGGCAGCCAGAATAAACGGGCCCGTAGCGGGGATATTCTCTTTCCCCACATACTTCACTTTATAGTTAACATCCCGGATAATCATTTCAAGGGGTCTGCCTGCCGAATATAAAAGATGGTCTTTTACCGTGCTGTAATCGAATTCTTTCATGTGGTATCCTCTTTTTGTTGTTCTGTTATTTGCGGATGGTATTCCGCTCATTTTTTACCGGCTGCGCACAAAATACTGTCCTTCACACTTTTCCATTGGGGCTGTGAAGCGAAAACTGCCGCTGCGCCCGTAAAGGTGTTGTCCTCATAGGTAACATTATCGCAGTATTCCCCGAACCGGGCACGGTTGCCCGGGGATTCGGTGTGTACGGTATTGCCGGCAAACACAAATCCGTTCACATTGTTGGCATTGAACACCCGGGTATCAAAGCCGGAGAAGGTATTGCCCGTAATGGCGATATTCGTAAAAATGCGGTTGGATGCCTCGCGGCCGTCAATGGAGGTGGAAAGGGTAATGATTTCGCCCCAATGGCTGTAATCGCATCTTTCAAAAGTGTTGTCACGAATCACCAGATTATCCACACCCGTGCCCTCCTGCCAAAGGGAGGGAATAATATCCATTACCACCTTGATGGCCTGCCCCTCAACCTGCTCAAAACGGTTGCCCTCGCACAGGCCGTTATCGGATTGCAGCAAAAAGCCTCTGGCGCGGTTATGGTGGATGTAGTTATTGCGAATCACATAGTTGCCGCTGTTCACCCCGGTGTTGTAGGCCACCCAGCCCACCTGCACACGGGAGGCATCGTCCAGCGTGATTTTGCGAAGGCTTCCCTCGGTTCCGGATTCGGTAATCACGGCGGAAACATCGCTTTCATAATACTCCTCATCCTTAAAGCGGAGGGTATCCCCCACGGAAAGGCTCATGTTGGAGGCATACATATATATCGTATTGCCCTCTTTGCTTTGCACATAGCCCAGGCCGTCATGCACATTCAGGGCATCGTCCCCCTGACCGCTGATGTCGCAGCCCTCCACGCGGAAGCACCCGCAGGTGTTCACAATGTGGATGGCATCCGCACCGGCAGATACATGATGCAGGGCCTTATATTTCTCCTGCACGCCCAGAACCGTGTCCAGAATCTGGAAGTGGGAGCATTTATCGCCGCACACAACGGCGGCACCCGTGCTGCCGTAAAGCTTCATCTGATTGAAGGTGACATTGCGGGCACTGCCGCCCAGATGAATCAGCTCGCCATCATACACATAGTGGCGCAGAATGCAGGTCATGCCGTTTTCAAAGCTGTTCAGGCAGCCGTTGTGTGCCACCCTGAGCACATTGCCCGCCACCTTGGTCACGCCCTTGATATTGCTGCTGTCCGTGTAAATATAGCACTCCGCCGCGGTTCCCTTTGCACCGAAGGTCAGGCTTTCGGGGTCGCATTGGGTCAGGGCGGATAAACGGGTATCGGCGGGCACATCCTCACGCAGGGGGAAAACCAGCTCCACCGTTTTGCCGGGTTTATCGGCATTCTGAATGGTTACGATGTCGTCAATGGGGTCATTCTCTCTGTCCCAATCCAGCGCAAGGCCCCGGATTTCCACCGTATCACAGCGAAGCAGCATAAGCTGTGACATGATGACGGAGAAGACAAACTCGGCCCCCGTGCCGTCAATGAGAATATCGTGAAGGTCATTGAAATCAAGGGGATTTCTGCTTCTGAAATGGTATACGCCGGGAGGAATCACCAACCGGGTGCCGGGATTTTTGCGGCAGTAG
Organism: Acutalibacteraceae bacterium; assembly: GCA_045599985.1. Classification (GTDB taxonomy): domain Bacteria; phylum Bacillota; class Clostridia; order Oscillospirales; family Acutalibacteraceae; genus CAG-177. The sequence continues at coordinate 1,903 of JAZRWZ010000154.1, forward strand.
GAAAGGCACTGATTCATAACGACCGCGCAATCGGGCAGGTCGGGAGTCATGCCGAAATCGGCGGCGGAGACCGTTTTGTACTGTGACGCATCGGGGCGTTCAATATAAAATACACTGCCGTTCACACCGTTGATTTCATCCACCGTTCGCATAGTGTTCACTGCCGGTTTCTCCTCTCTGTAAGCAATGGATGCCGGGGGCGGTGCCAAAGCGGGAGAAAGGGAACTCAGCAGCATCGCCAAAGGCATCAGCAGCAGGGACAGCAACTTACGAAAAAACGCAATAATTCCGTTCATTTTCTTCCCCTTTCCGTTTTATCAGGCATCGGGATCATCTGCCAGACGGTGTCTGGGAGCAGGCATTTTCAGCACACGCTCGCCCTCGTAATTCGCCCAGCCCTCGGGATAAAAATCATAGTAGGTGTAGCGCCCCTCCTTGCGCCAACGCTGAAAAACGGGGGTCGCATTCCACACCATGCTGGGAATACCGATAACAAACATATAGAGGGGGCCCAGAATGCAGGACTGAATCGTGTGGCCGTATTCGTGCACCAGCACGGCATCGGCATAGGATTTTTCCTCATCATAATGGCCGTAAAAGATGAACATGCCAAGACCCATGGAGCCGGTCATTTTCCAGTGGCACACCACGGCGCCGTGGTAGTAAAACACCTTTCTTTTCGGGTCTCTCAGTTTAATCAGCGCCACCATCAATGCCCCGGCCACATTTTGCACAATGCCCCATGTGAACTGCACAAGGGCATACAGAATGTAATTCACGGTGTATTTCCGATGTTTCATTTTGCCATGCGCTCCTCAATCAATCGATTCACTTTGCCTCTGACCTGCTCCAGCCAGCTGTTGCCCCGGGGGTTGGAGGTAAAGGTGATTTCACCGAAGCTTTCCACAATCCCCATCAGCTCCTCACGGCTTGCGGCACAGGCCGCCAGCTGCAGGGCTCTGACATCCTGCAGGGCAAGGGTAAAGGCTTTCATGTGCAGGGTTTCGTAGGGCTCACCGTCGGGGCCGGGATAAACGGCAAAGCAATCCCCGGCAGGCACCCAGTATTCGCCGTCGGTAATCAGGTAAGGGTCAATGGGGCGGATGGAGCCGCAGGAGTTATAGAAGTTGTAACCCCACTGCAAAAAGCCTGTAATGTTGTATTTCCAGAATTGCAGGCCGATAACGCGGGTGCGCTCCATGGGCATGGCAAGCAGCCGGTTGGAGGCCCCTGCGGGCACGCCGCAGCAGTAATAAGTCCACAAATCGGGCACGCCTGCCTCCAAAAAAGGCTCCATGGCGCCGGTTGTGGGGATGGGGCATACGGTGACGCCCTCGTTATAGAATTCGATGTGAGAAAGAGCATCCATCACACGGTGGCCCACCAGCAAATCCTCCACCTGCGCCTTGGCGGCACGGTAGGAATCCATCTGCTCAACGCTCGGTTCGTCGGAGATGTGGAAGAAGCACATATCCTCGGCACCCAGCTCTCTCATTTTGGCAAGCAGAGCCGTCAGGAAGCTGCGCAGGAAGGTGCGGTATTCATCGGAGGTTGCCTCGGTTTCCCAACCGAACAGGCGGCGGTATTCGCCGTTTTTATCGGTACCCATGATTTTGGGCGCATGCTCCGCGCCCCACTGGGAGTACAGATGGGAAATCTCAAAATGCTCCACGCCGCATCTCAGGCAAAGCCTGACCCAGCGCTCCAGTTTCTCAAAGCCGAATTGCCAGCCGTCGGCGGTTTCGGTCACATCCGTCAGCTGAATCGTGCGGCGCTCGTGGCCCACTGCCGTGTCCAGAGGGGGCGTAAAAACGGGGGTCAGAATGGTGTTGATACCGTTTTTCACAGCGGTGCGGATAAATTTTTCGATGTATTCCCAATGCTCCTCGCTGAAGGTATCCAGACGGTAATAGTTGGCAATGCAGTCACTGTGGAACCACTCGGTAACCGCCATGGTCTGTTTGGGCAGAGCCACCGGCACGCAGTGGAAATTCACGGTAACGCAGGCCGCCGTTTCCCCGTCACGGGTAAGGGTGAAGGTGATGGGGTAATCCCCGCCCGCCAAATCGGCAGGGGTGTTTACGGTGACATACAGCGTTTTGAGCATGCCGTAGGTTACCATCACCTGACTGTCGGGGTCAAGGGGCAGCAGCAAATCGGGATAAAAACCGGGGGTTTTTCTGAGGAAGTAATCATCCGTATAGTTCTGTGCCGGGTAGCGAACGGGCACGTTCTCCACCATGCGCACGGTTACGGCATCACCCAGGGGGGATTCCACCGTTAAACGGCAAAGAGCACGGGGATAATCGTCCGGGCAGTCGCTCACATAGGCAAGCTGAAAAGCACATTCCTCGCCCCGCAGGCCCTCTATGGCCTCAATGGCGGCCTTATCCTCAAATTTCTCATCCAAAAAGCACTTATCCATTACGGAAACAGCTTTGAACAGAATCATGTTGCATTCTCCTTTCGCGGTTTGTCAAAAGGGATTTGAATCCCTTTTACCTCAGCGGGCTGTTTTCAAATCAGTATTTTTCCGCCTCGTCAACGCTCAGCACAAACACGGCTGCGCCGCCTACGGTCACATCCCCTGCCAAAGCGCCCTCAGCCAAACCGCGGCCGAGAGATTCGGTGGTATTGACGGTGTGGGTGCGGGTCATGGAGTACTTGGCAATAATCTTTTTGGCCTCGGCCACTCTTTCATCCTCCACGCCGATTAAGAAGGTGGTGTTGCCCACCATCAGGAAACCGCCCGTGGTGGAAAGCTTGGTAACGGTGAATTTCTCTTTGGTTAATGCAGTGGCCACAACGGCGCTGTCATCGTTATTTACAACGGCAATAATCAGTTTCATATTTCTTCTCCTTTACAGTTTCGGCTCTAACATTTTACGGCTGCGTTTATCCAGCTTGCGGTAGTCGGGGATTTCGTAACGGTTATCGTTGCCGTCCTTAATCAAAACACGCCCGTCATACAGCAGCTTCACGCTGGCAATATGGTTGCGGATTTCAAAGGTGATTTCGCCGTGGTCGGTCTCAGCCGTCCACATCCAGATTTTGAATTTTTCCGTCATCTTGATGAATTTTGTGATGCGGGGAATCATGTAGTATTCATCCAATGCCTTCTGAATCACCGCTTTGGATTCCGGCATCAGCGAATCCACATCACGGATGATGGCCTTCTGGTCACCCTCCTCATCCAGCAGCACAATGTATTTGTTGGGGCCGCTTTTGGGGAACAGACGGTGGGCCTCCAGTGAAAGGAGTTTTTCTTTGGTGTGGTAGAATTCCACATCCACAAAGATGCCGTCATTTTCGGTAATCCTGACCTCAGGCCCGTCAATGTAATAAATCATGCCCGGCTCCCTCCTTATTCAAAATTCTCGGCGGCCTTCTGCTTCTGCAGCTGCTCGCCCATGGACTGAATCTGTACCAACTTGTAGTATTTGCCCTTTTGCGCCAGCAAATCCTCGGGGCGGCCGCACTCGATGATTTCGCCCTTATCCACCACCACGATTTTGTTGGCCTTGCGCAATGTGGAAAGGCGGTGGGCAATCATCAGCGTGGTTCTGCCGCGAATCAGGCGTTCAATGGCCTCCTGAATCAGGTGCTCCGTTTCGGAGTCCACGGCGGCGGTGGCCTCATCCAGAATCAGGATGGAGGGGTTCTTCATCACCGCACGGGCAATGGAGATACGCTGTTTTTCACCGCCGGAAAGGCCGATGCCGCGCTCACCCAGAACCGTGTCATACCCGTCGGGCAGGCGGGAAATAAAGCCGTGGGCGTTGGCAATATCGGCAGCCCGCAGCACCTGCTCCACATGCACCCGGTCAATACCGTAGGCAATGTTGTTGAAGATGGTATCCTTGAACATCAGGGGCTCCTGCTGCACAAAGCCGATCTGGTCGCGGTAATATTTCATGTCGATGTTTCTCAAATCCTGGCCGTCAATCAGAATCTCGCCGTCATAGTCATCATAGTAGCGCATAATCAGGTTGATGAGCGTGGATTTGCCGCTGCCCGTGGTGCCCACAATACCGACCACATCGCCGGGCTCAATCACCAGGTCAATGTTGGTAAGCACCTTTTTGGAGCGGTCAAAGGAGAAGTTCACGTTGCGGAATTCGATTTTGCCCTCAATTCTGTCGGGCACGTTACCGGCACCGAAATCGTGCTCGGGCTCCGCATCCAGTATATCCATGATTTTTTCGGCGGAGGCAAGGGTATTGCGGTAAGTATCGCTGAAATTGGCAAAGAAGTTCACGGGGCCGTAGAACATGCTGGCGTAAGACACAAAGGATACCAGCAGACCGATGGAAAAGCCCTGCTCACCGTTGATGATGTAGGAACCGCCGGAGAACCAGATAATCAGCGAGCCGCAGGTAACAAGGAAGGTCATGAAGTTGGGGAAGAAGCTGCCGATTTTGGCAACCTCGCCGTCCTCACGCATCCACTCGTCACAGTAGGCATCAAATTTTTTCACCGCCGTTTTTTCGTTGGTGAAGGCCTTGATAATGCGAATGCCGGGAATGGTATCCGTCAGCAAGCCGGAGATGGCGGCGCCCCTGCGCCAGATGCGCATGTAGCGGGGGCCGATTTTTTTACCGAACTGCTTGCCGATGATAACCACCAGCGGAATGGGAACCAGTGAGAACAGGGTCAGCTTCCAGTTGAGACAAATCATGATAACCAGAATGCCCACCAGCGTGAAGAACTGCACCACAGCCTCCTGACTGATTTTCATCACGAAGTTCTGAATGGCGGAGGTATCGGAATTGATACGGTTGATAACGGAACCTGTAGAGGTTTTATCGTAGAAGCTCAAAGGCAGGTACTGGGCCTTTTCGTAAATATCCTTTTTGAGCCCCACCACGATTCTGTCGCCCGTAACGCGGAGCAGATAGCCGCGGAATGCAGAAATGGTGTATTGGAAAATATACACACCCAGCAGCAGCAATATCATCTTCAAAAGCATATCGCTGTTTTTCTGAGGCAGAACCGCATCCACCATGTGGCCCGTAATATAGGGCGGCACCAGCGCCGCACCGGTGGCAAAAACGGAAAGCACCATGCACAAAAGCAAATCCTTTTTGAAAGGCAGCGCGTACACGGCAAACTTCTGAATCATTTTGCCCTTGCCCTTGCAGTTGATGCACTCCGCATCGGGGTTGGGCAGCTTGCGCCCGCATTTGGGGCAGAAGGAACGAAGCTTGTTGAATGTGTTTTCCACATTGTAAATCAGCTCGTCGGAGTAGCCGTCCTTGATAACGGCATTCACAAAATCGGCACCGGCATCCGCAATGTTGGCAGCGGCGTAGGTAAAACGCATCAGCCGCTGACGCTTTCCCCCCTCCTTTTTGAGGGAGAAGAAGGCGTTGCCGTACATTCTTTTGACCTCGGCCTCGGCAAAATCGGCATATTCCATGCGGCAATAGCCGCCTTCATAATCGTTATCAAAAGCCCACAGCGCCGATTTGCCGAAGGCAATGACGCTCTCCCCGTAGCGGCGTTTTAAGGACAAATCGCTCACCACCACAAACAGCGGCTCCTCCGTGCTGAATATCTCATCATACAGCGCGCGGTACTGCTGCGGTATGGGCTTGTTCTGAATCAATTTTCTGCTCATATTTCATCACCCCTTTGTATCGGTCAGTCAAACAGGAAAGGCCGCCCGCCCCAAAGGAACCCCTTCGGGCCAGAAGCCGCCCTCCTCCAGACCGTTTCCGGTTAAAAAAGCATCCTCGGCGGTAAAGCAGCGGGTTTCCCCCGCCTCATCGGCAACGGTCACAAGGCACAGCAGTGCCTCATCCTCCGCCCGTTCCTCACAGCCGTAGTCATTTTCGTCAATCCGAAGTATTCGCCACATCGGTTACCCCTCCTTTGGCGAACCCAATATGGTTTTGGCACCATATTTTTTGCCAATATACCATAAAAAGGCTCGGAATCCTTTGCAAAGTACTCGGTTTGCGCCCTCATTATATTAAGATAATATGGGGGTGTCAATAGATATCCCGTAAAAAAGAAAAAGAATAAAAATAAGACACAACGGCGGTGCAAATCAGGGAAAAACCCTCTGAAAACACACCGTTCCGGGCAGCATACAAAAAAGCGGTGTTTCTCCCTCAGCCGATAGTCGGGCTGTGGTGAAACACCGCAATTTTTTGGATTATTTCAACAAATATACCGCTGCTGTTTTGTATAAAGCAGCCAAGAGCCTTACAGGTTCAGAAAGTCCTTGCGATAGTCAACGCCGAAGAACTCCGCCAGCTCCACCATCTCGGAATCCTTGATGGTATTGATGCGGGGAAGGTGCGCCGTGAGCATGTAAATCTGAGCGGCTTTTTCCACGGTTTCCAGCAGGCCGAAGGCCTCGTCCATGTTTTTGCCGGCACCGTAAATGCCGTGCATGCCCCAAACCACAAGGCGGAATTCCTTCATTTTGGCAGCCGTGGCCTCACCGATGGAGTTGGTGCCGCAAAGCATCCAGGGCAGAACGCCTACGCCATCCGGGAACACCACGATGCACTCGGTGCACATCTCCCACAAGGTGTGGGTGAATTTTATCTCATCCAACTCGTGCACATAGTTCATGGCAAGGATGTTGGTGGGGTGAGAGTGCATGACAACACGGTTTTCCGGGTCCACACTCAGGCGGGAAATGTGGCTCATCAGGTGGGCGGGCAGCTCACTGGTGAAACGGCCGCCGTCACGGTAGCCCCACAGCAGCTCGGCATCGGTGCCGTTTTCGGCAATGCGGATGATACCGAGATTGTTTTCGGGGTCAGCCTGCACATTTTTGAAGTATTTTCCCGTGCCGGTCACGATAAAATATTTGCCCTTCAGGGCCGTGGCATCAAAGCCCATGGGAATCACCCGCAGCACCTTGGTGATATCAAGATACTCCGCAACCTCTTCTTCTTTCAAGAGGTAACTGATGTTGCCGCCGTTGCGCTCATCCCAGCCAAGGCGGTACATGTTGGCGGTGGTGTTTTTCATTTCCTCCACGAAGGGAGCGCTGAAAATGTTCTTCATTCCGATTCCTTCTTTTTTCAATCTCATTAGATTTATGATTGTAGCATAGCCCATTCGGAGGGTCAACCCATTTTGGCATTTTTTCGGATTTTTCTCTTTTTCGGGGGGAAAATGTACGCCAAGGTAAGAGGTACCTTTGCCGATTAGGCGTGTTTTTTGATGAAGATTACTGTCCGCCTTTCATAAAAAAGCGACCCGGATTGGGTGCCTTCACAAAGGGAGAAAACGGGTTTGAATGGCAATAATCGGCGCATACTTGCTGAAATACGTCGGTATATCTGCGGTTTTTTCAGCGGCGTTTTCGCTCGATTCTATCTCATTCAAAACTACTTT
>JAZRWZ010000155.1:0-1139 GCA_045599985.1 Acutalibacteraceae bacterium
CCGACTGCACCGTGGGCCTTGCCACCGGCTCCAGCCCCGTGGGTATGTATCAGGAACTTTCCCGCCGCTGCCATGACGAGGGCTTGGATTTTTCCAAAGCTCACAGCGTCAATCTGGACGAATATGTGGGCCTTGCCCCCACTCATGACCAGAGCTATCGCCACTTTATGAACAGCAACCTGTTTGACCATATCAATATCGACAAGAACAACACCTATGTGGCCAAAGGCATCGGCGACGTGGAGGCCAACCTGCGGGAGTTCAATGCCGTACTGGATCAGACGGACATCGACGTGCAGGTGCTGGGCGTGGGCCCCGACGGACATCTGGGCTTCAACGAACCCGGTGCCGCCCTCTATGACGGCGCCCATCAGGAGACGCTGGACGAGAGCACCATCGATGCCAACCAGCGGTTCTTCCAAAGCCGCGACGAGGTGCCCCGCTATGCCCTCACCATGGGCATGGGCAACATCATGCGGGCAAAGAAGCTGCTGATGATCGTGTCCAGCAACAAGCAGGACGCCATGCGCAAACTGCTCCTCAGCGATAAGATCGACCCCATGTGTCCGGCAACTTTTCTGCGCCTGCACCGTGACGCCACGGTGATTTTGGAGCAGAAACTGGCGGACGAGATCGGCTATCGGAAATAATTCCGTTTTTATTCGCTTTTTTTGCCGATTTAACTTCCTTTTTTTCCTCCCTTTTTCCTCTTTTTGAGGGGAAAAAGGAAGGAAAAAAGGAAAATAGAAAAGGGAGATTCGGGATGAATGGATTGAAATTAACGGCCTGTCAGGCCGGGCAGGAACGCACCCGTTTTACGGTGGAAAACCTCTGTGTCGGCAGGGATTTTCTGCTCATTGCAGGCCCCTGCGCCGTGGAGTCGGAGACACAGATTTTTGAGGCGGCAAAACTGGTCAAAGCCTCTGGTGCCAACGTTTTGCGGGGCGGCACCTTCAAGCCGAGAATGTCCCCGTATTCGTTTCAGGGACTGGGCCGCAAGGGCTTGGAACTGCTGAAAAAAGCGGGGGATACCTATGCCCTGCCCATCGTCACCGAGGTAACCGACACCAGAGATGTGGAATTTGTGGCAAAATATGCCGATATTGTCCAAATCGGGGCCCGAAATATGCAGAATTTCA
>JAZRWZ010000156.1:0-1223 GCA_045599985.1 Acutalibacteraceae bacterium
CACGATCCAATGGTGCGCCGATACAACGGAGGCGCTGTCCTATATTTCAAATGACGAAAATGCCGTTGCAATGCTGCCCCAGCCCTTTGTGACGGCGGCGCAGCTGCAGGTGGATGACCTGCGTGTCGCCATTGACCTCAATGCGGAGTGGGAGAAGCTTGACAATGGCTCCGCCATGGTGACGGGCGTACTTGTTGCCCGCAGGGATTTTGCGGAAAACAATCCCGAAAAGCTGGCAAAGCTTATGGAGGCTTATGCGCAGTCCGTGGACTTCGTGCAGAATAATCTGCAGGAAGCCGCGGATATCATCGGGCAGTTTGAGATAGTAAAAGCTCCCATTGCCCTGAAAGCCCTGCCGTATTGCAACATCACCTTCATCACGGGTGCGGAGATGAAAACCGCCATGGAAGGTTATTTACAGGTGCTTTTAGATATGAATCCCGCCGCAGTAGGCGGAAAACTCCCCGAAAGTGATTTCTACTATGGAGCGTAAAAAAGAGAGAATAAACAGAATACTTGCCGTAGCTTTTGCCCTTCTTGTGTGGCAGATAGCCGCCATGTGCCTTGACAGCAAAATTCTGCTGGTATCGCCCATTGAAGTGGTCAGGCGGATGTTCACAATATGGCAGGTGGAGGATTTCGGCGCAACGGTGTGGTTCAGCTTTTACCATATTGCGGGGGGATTTCTGCTTGCCCTTGTGCTGGGCGTGCTTCTTGCGGCACTGGCGGGCAGATTCAAAGCGGCGGAGACCCTGCTGTGGCCCTTTATGGTCACGGTGAAGACCGTACCCGTGGCATCGTTTGTGGTAATATGCCTCATCTGGCTGTCCAATGAAAATCTCGCGGTGTTCATTTCCTTCCTCATCGTGCTGCCCGTTGTGTACGGCAACGTATTGCAGGGCATAAAGAGCGAGGACGAAAATATGCTGGAGCTGGGCAGAGTATTCCGTATGCCGCTTCTGCGCAAAATTGCCTATATCCATCTGCCGCAGCTCAAGCCATTTTTGCTGTCCGCCTGCTCCACGGCACTGGGCATGGCGTGGAAGGCGGGCGTTGCCGCGGAGATAATCGGCATCCCCGACGGCAGCATCGGCAAACAGCTCTATTACGCGAAAATATACCTTGATACGGACGATTTGCTGTGCTGGACGGTAATAATCGTCATAATAAGTGTGCTTTTTGAAAAGCTGTTCATGTGGCTGCTGAAACGGGGCTACGGCAGA
>JAZRWZ010000157.1:0-23280 GCA_045599985.1 Acutalibacteraceae bacterium
AAACGGCTTTTTCTGGCACTATTTTGCCGAGAATGAAAAGCCCGCTCCCCCGCTGTGTGAGGATATCAAAAACCCCTGCCACCGCATTAAATTCAAAGAGAATGACGGTTATCTGCTGCGTGTGTATTACCTCGGCTGCCGGGTGAGTGTGGATACCTACCACGCCCTGTGCGACGGCTACGGCAGCACCGTTTTTCTGTGCACCCTGATGGGTGAATATTTCCGCATGCAGGGCAACGCCATACCCTGCAACGAATATGTGCTGAATCCCGATGAACCAGCCGCCCCCCACGAACTGGAGGATTCCTTTGCCGCCAGTGCCGACTCCCGTGCCGGTTACAAGCGCCGCGACCACTTCTGCTACCACCCCATAGGCACCCCCATGCCGGCCCACACGGTCAACATCACGGCAGGCACCCTCTCCTTCCGGGCGCTGCACGACATCACCGCCGCCAAGGGGGTCACGGTGACCGAATATCTGGCCGCCGTGCTGATTAAAATCCACATGGAAAAACAGGCCGCCGAAAAGAGGCACCAAAAAGAGGTTTCCGTGCAGGTGCCCATTAACCTGCGCCGCACCTTCGGCAGCCGCACCCTGCGCAATTTTTCCGTGTGCCTGCGCACCAAAATCGACCCGAATCTGGGCGAGTATTCCTTTGATGAAATCCTGCGCCATGTGGCGTTACAGCTTCGTCTGGCAAATGACCGTCACGACCTGAACGCACTGATTACCGCCAATCTCAAACTCGAACGCAATCCGCTGCTCAAGGTTACGCCTTTGCCCGTAAAGGATTTCGGCACCCGTATTTCCTTTTTGATTACGGGCGAGCAAACCACCACCGCCCTGCTCACCAACCTGGGGGCCGTTACCCTGCCCGAGGCTCTGCAGGCCCGGATGGACAGGCTTTTTCTCATGCCGGGGCCCGGCATACGCAACGCAGCCCGCTGCGGCGTATCCACTCTGGGCGATAAACTGGTGATTACCTTTTGCAACACCTTCCGTGAAAACGATCTGGAGCGTGCCTTCTTCACATTTTTAGTCAGGCAGGGGCTCCATGTGAGTATTGAAAGCAACCGTACCTGAAGAAGGGAAGTGATATACCGTGTCCTACTGTGTTAACTGCGGGGTGGAACTGGCGCCGGATGCCAAAAAATGCCCCCTTTGCGATGTGGAGGTCTTTAATCCCGCTGCCCCGCCCTGCACCGAGACTTCTCCCGCATACTCCGACCGCGTGGTGCTGCCCCCGGCCAGCAGACGCCGTTTTACGGCCTATATCATCAGCATGGTGATGCTGATTCCGAATTTGGTATGCATCATGGCCAATCTGCTGTTTTTCAGCGGCCAACGGTGGTCATTCTATATCGCCGCCACCACGGCTCTTGTGTGGGTGCTGGTGGTATTCCCCTTTTACGCCAAAAAAATCCGGCCCTATCTGCTGTGGGCCTTTGATTGCCTTGCCGTGTGCGCCTACACCTATTTCTTTTTCGCTTTGGACGATGCGGATAAATGGTTTCTCAAATGCGCCCTTCCCGTAATCGGTGTTTTCTCCCTGTTCAGCCTGATTTTCATGATGTGGGTCAGATATAAAAAGCGGGGCAAAACGCAGAAAACCATCCACCTGATGGCAGATATGATTATCTGCGCCAACGCCATCGGTTTTGTAATCGGCTACTATTACCAAAGCCGTACTCCCGTTTACGTGTGCGCCATTTTCGGCGTTGCCGTTCTGGCCCTGATATGTTTTTTGATTTACTGCGAAAAGAGCCGCCGCATGAAAGCGTGGCTCTCCCGGAACTTTTTTACGGAATAAGCACTTTCAGCCTCATATGTGCAAAAACAGCCTGCGGAAACATAGCCGCAGGCTGTTTATTCTTTCATACTATCTGATATCCGTCAGCTTATTCAGCTTCCGTCAACGGGTATCTCGCCGCAAAGGCGGTATCGGCATATCTCACGGGAGGAGTCGTCTGGCCAAAGTATTCATCGGTGGAGGAGGTAACCCCCGCCACCAGCATACCGTAGGCTTCACTGCCCGAAACGGTGGCGGCGGCATCAAAATCCGTGCCGCTCATGGAGTGCATATCGGTAATGGTTCCGGTTAAATCCGTCACCACGGCAAAGGCATCATAATCGCCCAGATTCTGTATGGGGGCAAAGATACGGTTGGCCGACAAAGTTGTGCCCACGAACACAAAACTCGAACCGATGCGGGTCACGTCGGTCACCTTATCGTCCTCCACACCGGCGAACTCACGGCCCCCGGTAACGGCACCGTCGGCATTGATGAAGAAGGCAAAACCGTCTATGCCGCCGAAGTTAAAATAGCCCTCAAAGGTGCCGTCCATCACGCCGTTATCGTGAAGGGTCTGATAATACCCTGCCGCCACGCAGCCGCCCTTACCGTCGGCAGCCACGGCGCAGAAGTTATCGTTCCCGCTGCCTGCCAGAGCGCGGCACCACAGGCGGGTGCCCGTGCCGGTGAATTTCATCACGGCGGAATCATTCAGCCCCTTGCCGAAGCCGGGCAGATTGGCAAATTCCCCATCGCCGCAGTTGCTCACCAGTACGGCATAAACAGCACCGTCGCTGTCGGTATCCACATCGTTAAATGAACCGCCGGTGGAGCCGGTTACGGCATAAGTCCATTGCACTTCATTTTGGCTGTTATAAGCCATCATCACCGCACCGGGATTGGCGGATTTAAAGGCAAAATCCCCCGTGGAGGATTCGGATTCGCCCACCGCCACATAGCCGCCCCCGGAAAGAGGTGCCACAGCGTTCAGGTAATCGAAGCCCTCGCCCGCCAGCACGCGGCAGCTTTGCAGGGCACCGCCTTGGCTGAAGCGGCAGATGAATGCGCTGATTACAACATCGGGAGGGGCAAGGGTATTGAGCAGGTTGGTGGCCATCGTGTAGCCCACAGCCACAATACTGCCATCCGTCAACACGGCGCAGTCGTTGATAACCGTCATGCCGTTGCCGCCGATTTCATTGCTCCACAGCAGGGAGCCGTCGCTTTTGAAGCAGGCCAGAAAACCGTAGGGCTTTACCCATTTGGACACAACGGTTTTATTGTCGCTCCCCTTGGTCAGCGCCGCCGGGGAAAGAATATCGGAATTGTTGGAGGAGGAGTTGCCGCACAGCAGATAGCTGCCGTCATTTCGCATGGCAGAGCCTTTGATGTTATCCGCCCCGGAACCGCCGAAGGTAACGGCCAGCTCCGACATATCCTCGTAGGCCTCCGTCGGCTTTGTGGTGGTTTTGGGTTCCACAATATAACGCCAGTCGTGGGTAACGGTTTTTTCGGGGTCTGCGGTGGTTACAACGGAAGGAAAAGTAACATCCAATTCATCCCGCAAGCCGAACTTGACCTGAAAGGTCTGAATAAAAATCAGAATGAAAAACAGAATCAGCGCTTCTATCCGGTTGGAAGGCTTAAACATAACGGCACCTCCTTTCACAATTTCTTTTGTATAGAATCATCCAACTGTATTATATAACATAACCCCCGCTTTTTGCAAGCGGGGGTTATGAAAATAAAAGCGGAAAATAGCGGGTCAAACGGTAAAGGAAGCCTGCAGGGTGTTGGCGCTGCGCACACGCCAGAAACTGCGGGCAAACACCTGCACGGTGTACTCCCCTGCTGCCAGGTCCTCAAAAGGCACGGTCAGCGAGGCGGGCATATCGTTGAAATAGTATTCGCTCCAAAGGCATTTTCTGGAAACAACAACATTATCTTTATTGCGCACGGTCACCACATAGTCGTCCACAAAGCCCTCTTCATCGTCCTTTGCCTGGTCAAAGGTTACGGTTACACCGTTCCCCTTCACCTCTGCCGAAATACGGGCATTCCCGTCAAAATAGGGCTTATTGGCGGTTCTCATTCTGTCATCGGTATAGCAGAAGGAATCCGGCTCCCACGGGGTATCAATGGCCCAGCGCTTGGCAAAAAATCTGTCGGTAATCAAATCATAGGGATACACGCGCACTCTGCCGGCGGCATCCGCCTCCACAATCAGGAACTGGGCCGCCTTCTCCTTTTGCGGAGGGCAGGTGGAATAATACTTGTCGAATTCATCCAGCTCAAAATAGCTCAGCGTGCCTGTTCCCAGGCAGGTGAAATGGCGCTGATGAATGGAGCGGGGGTCGTTGACGGGCACATGAGAGTGGCCGCTGAAATCAATGATTTGAGGATAGCTGACCATATAGGGAATCAGCGCATCATCTGCCCAGTAAATGGAGCCTGCCACCGTATCCGTAATATGGGGATGCTGGAAAAAGAAGATGGGCTTTTTCGGGTCATCGGCTGCGGCGATTTTCAGCTGCTCCGCCGCCCACTGCTGCTTGGGCTCATCGTAATTGCAGCCCTTGGTGGAGGTGATGTTGATAAAATGGAAGCCGTTGATAACACGGTGGTCATCGCAGGGCAGGCCGAAAATGCGCTTAAAGCGCTCCAAAGCCGCTTCTTCACCGCCGTTTTGGGCGCTGTATTCATGACTGGCCAAAGAAACGGAAACCTGCGTTTCGGCGGGAATATTGTCATATACGGCTTTTTTCACCTTTTCCATCTGGATTTCGGAGCCGCTATTTGCAAAATCGCCCACAATCACAAGGGCATCCAGTCTTTGGTAAGCCTCATCCTCCCGGGCAAGCCTTGCGGCGGTTTGCACGGCCTTCACAAGGCGGTCCTCCTCCACGGTGTGCTCATCCTTAACATGGATGTCGCTGAGGGTCATGAAGCGAAGCACGGGCTGAAAGTCTTTTTCATTATTCATAGTGTCAGAATCCTCCGTGAGTATTATGAGAATATCAATAGAAAGGCCGCCATTTGGCGGCCTTTGAATGTTACGCTGATATTAGTTGAACAGCTGATTGATGAAGTTCATCAAGCCCTTGAGGGCGGTACCGAATACCTTTACGGTATCCATGGTGAAGAACTGCTTCATCCATGCGAACTGGCTGCCAAGGTTGCTCCAGTCAATGGCCTTGATTCTGGCTCTGAAAGCGGCGAAGCGCTCCAGAAGGCTCATGGCTGCCGTATTCTTTTCGGCGGTGATGGTAATTCTGTAATCCTTGTTGCTGAAACTGCTGCCCACGGGCTTAATGCAAAGATAGTAAACACCGCTGGCGAAGTTGCCGGCATTCTTCTTGATTTCCATCTTGCCGGCACCATCTTTACCGTTGGTGAAGGTAAAGTTGGTAACGGGCTGATTGTTGTTCATGCCGGGAACAAAGAGATACACAATCCACTTGGCCTCTTCGCCGTCGGTCAGGCCGCTGGTCTTTTCGGCGGTGGTGTAGGCACGCTCACCGGTGATGGTGAAGGTCATGGTATCATCATATTTGAATGCAAAGTAATCAAGGTCATCTGCATCGAAGGAAGAGCCGAGAATAACGCCCTTATCGCTGATAGCGGTAGCAAGGCTGGCCTTGTCGTTGAGTTCGCTCTCGTAGCCGGTCCACTCGGTGAAGCGAACGGCAACAGCATAGGAGCCGCCGTCCACATCGTCGCCGGTAACCTTGATGTAGTATTCGCCGGGCTTCAGGCCGATGCAGCCGGAGGTGTAGTCGCCATCCTCATTCTCAACGGTGAAGGACTTGATAACATCCATCTTCACTTCGCCGGGGTCCTGAGAAAGGGTGCACAGAGCAACGGTGTAATCGGTTTCCTTATCGGGGTCAACGTTGGTGAAGTCGATATAGGCGTAGCCCTGAGCGGCGGTAACGAATTTGTAAAGGTCAACATCGGAGCTCTTCTCGATGGAGCCGAGATAGGCCTTGGAAGCGGCAGCGGTGCCGGTCTTGATTTCGGTGGCGCTGCTGTATTCATCGTTGGGCTCTGCTTCGGAACCCTGGTAGGAAATCACATTCACCTTCAGGGAGTATTCCATGCCGGTGGTAACTTCGCCGCGGGCCACGCGAACATAGTAGGTGCCGGCCTCAACCATCTGCTTGGGAACGGAAACGGAAGCATCCTTACCGCAGGAGGTAAGCTCGGCAATCTGGCTCTTGGAGCCGTCATACAGGAACACTTTGAAATAGCTCTTGGCGTTGTCGGCAGCGGTGGAAGCCTCGTGATTGAGAGAGAAATCCAGCACGCCCTTGTTGGAAACGGTGAAGTAATAATAATCATCGTAATCCAGTGTGTGGTTTACGGTTTCGGTCAAAGCACCGATCATGGGCTTATCCAGTCTGATTTTGTTGGCATCCTTGAAGGAATCGTTGGGCTCAGCCTCTGCGGTAGCAGCGGGAGGAGCGGAAAGGGTAACGCCCAGCTGATAAGTAATGGAGCTGGCAGTAAAGCCCTTGGAAACCTCAATGTAATAAATACCGGCGGAAAGCTCAACGTCTTTCAGGTTAATAACGGTCTGTGTGCCGGCGGAAGCGGCATCGGCAATCTTCACGTTGCTGCTGTTGTAAACATTGATGGTGAAGAAGGTAGAGGTCTGGCCTGCCTGCTCGGCATGGCTGAACTCAAGGTTCAGCATGGCATCGCCGTCACAGGTGAAGGAATAGCAGTCCACATCATCGGCAGTGGCAAGGGAGCCGCTCATCAGCTTGCCGAGGGTAAGAACATCGGCGGTGGAGATGGCGTTGTTGGGCTCGCTCTCGGCAGTATCGGAGGGAGTGGTGCTGCCGCCTGCGGTGGTAAAGCCGGAGCAGGTAAGAGTATAGTTCACATTCACTGCGCTGGTATTGGCGGTCTTTACTCTTACATAGTAGGTGGTGTCCTTGGTAACGGCAAAGGTGCCGTCCTTGGAGGCATCACTGCCCTTGGACTCAAGGGTAAGAGCAGAAGAGGTGCCTGTGGGGGCATTGGCAGCGCTGAAAGCCTGCACCGTGAAGAACACATTGTCGCTGGAAGCGGTGTTGTGAGCAATGGCAACCTTGGCTGTGCCGTCGGCACCGGCCTTAAAGGTGAACCAGTCCACATCGGCGGTGGTGCTCAGGGAGCCGCTCATGGCAGTATCCACGGCAACGGTGTTGGCCTTATCGTAGGTGTTGTTGGGCTCGGTTTCGCTTGCGCCGTCAGCAAAAGAAACGACGGAGATGGCACCGAATGCCATCAGCGCAGCAAGCAGCATGGCAAGAATTCTTTTTCCTGTTTTCATACATATCCTCCATTCAAAAAGAGAAATTTTACAGTACGGATACTTTTACGAATGCCAGTTTATCACACATTACGGAGAAAGTCAAACCCATAACGGATAATAAACGCTTAAGGTTTGGTGAAGAAATTGTTATAATTCCGAAAATCTCCCGTTCTTTCCCCGGCGTATTCCGCCGTTTCATATCCTATACCATTAATAATATAGAACTTGTTACGGTGTAAAACGCACCACGATATCGCCGTTTTCGGCAGTGACCTCCGCCTTGTGCAGAGGGGCACCGGCACCGTTGACTATGCGCTCGGCAATGGCATCCTCCACCTTGCGGCGCACGGTGGAGCGCAAATCGCGGGCACCCCGTGAGCCATCGGCAGATAAAGCGGCCAGCGTTTGGGCGGCCTCGGAAGTCCACGAAAAGGCAATGCCTTTATCAGCCAAAGGATCGACCAACTCCCCGAGCATCAGGTCGGCAATCTTTTCCAGATCGGCGGCGGTCAGGTCATTAAAGAGAACCACCTCATCCACACGGCCGATAAATTCGGGCCGCAGGAATTCGCGCAGTGCCTTCATGGCGCGCTCTTTGGAGGCTTCGCCCTTGGTTTTGCCAAAGCCCATGGCTCCCTCCCTGCGGTCACTGCCTGCGTTGGAGGTCATAATGATCACCGTGTTTTCAAAGCTGACGGTTCTGCCGTGGGCATCCGTAATTTTGCCCTCATCCAGAATCTGAAGCAGAATATTCATCACATCGGGGTGGGCTTTTTCAATCTCGTCAAACAGCACCACCGAATAGGGCTTGCGGCGAATCTTCTCCGTCAGCTGGCCTGCTTCGTCATAGCCCACATAACCGGGAGGTGAACCGACGATGCGGGATACGGAATGCTTTTCCATGAATTCGGACATATCCAGCCGAATCAGGGTTTCGGGAGTATCAAACAATTCGTTGGCCAACAGCTTGACCAGCTCCGTTTTGCCCACGCCCGTGGGGCCCACAAAGATGAAGGAGGCGGGACGGCGGCGGGGGCTGATTTGCACCCTGCCCCGGCGAATGGCGGCGCTGACCAGTCTGATGGCCTCATCCTGCCCGATGAGCTTGGCTTTCAGGTTGTTCTCTAAATCTGCCAATCTGCGCAGGTCGCTTTCAATCACCTTGGAGGCGGGAATCCCTGTCCACAGCTGAATCACCTTGGCCAGATCCTCCTCGGTAACTCCGTTATCCTGTGCCAGCTCTTCCAGACGCTTCAGCTCGTCCTCCAGCTGTATCAGCTCCGTTTTCACGGCGGCAATCCGTTCAAAGTCCTGCTCCTCGGCGCCGGTCAGCTCCTGCTGCTCCTCCTCCAGAGCGGCCTTTTTCTTTTGGGCCGTTTCAAACTCGCTGATGTGTTTGTTTCTCAGGTTGGCGGCTGTGCAGGCCTCGTCCAGCAAATCAATGGCCTTATCGGGCAAAAAGCGGTCATTGATGTAGCGCTCCGACAGCACCACGGCCTTTTCCACCAGAGTATCCGTGATTTTAACCTTATGGTAGTTTTCGTAATAATCCTTAACGCCTATCAGCATCTGCGCAGTTTGCTCAATGGAGGGCTCCTCCACCTTCACGGGCTGCAGACGGCGCTCCAGTGCGGCATCCTTCTCAATATATTTGCGGTATTCGGTAAAGGTGGTGGCACCGATAATCTGAATTTCCCCGCGGGAGAGAGAGGGCTTCAGGATGTTGGCGGCATTCATGGAGCCTTCGGCATCGCCGGTGCCCACAAGGGAATGTACCTCATCAATAAACAGGATGATGTTGCCCTGCTCCTTGACCTCCTCCACCAGACCTTTGATGCGGCTTTCAAACTGGCCGCGGAACTGGGTTCCGGCCACCAAAGCCGACAGATCAAGCAGGTGAATCTCTTTATCGGCAAGCCTTGCCGGCACATCGCCTGCCGCAATCTTCAGGGCAAGCCCCTCGGCAATGGCGGTTTTGCCCACGCCGGGCTCACCAATCAGGCAGGGATTGTTTTTGGTGCGGCGGCACAGAATCTGAACCGTGCGGTAAATCTCGTTTTCACGCCCGATAATGCGGTCAATCTTGCCCGCTCTGGCCTTGGCGGTCAAATCCGTGCAATATTGGGACAGGAACTTGCGCTCCTTTTCCTCCCCGGCATGCCTGCCGCCGTGTTTTTTCTTTTTCTCACCGGCGTCTTTTCCGGCTTCGGTCTCTTCCCCTTTGCTGCCGTTATTCATGGCGGCAAAATTCTGCAGGAAGGGCATGGTACCGGCACCGCCGGGCATAAAACCGTCTTCGCCCATCATCTGCTCAAACTGCTCGCTCACCTCGTCAAGCTCGTCCTCGGAGATACCCATACTCTCCATAATCTGCTTTACGGGGCCGATATTCATCTCCATGGCGCATTTGATGCAAAGGCCCTCCTGGGTGGTTTTTTCACCTTCCACCTTGGTTACAAAAAACATGGCAGGGCGTTTTTTGCATCGGGAACACATAACTTGTTTCATTTCGTCTGTAACGGCTTAACGCCGCTCCTTTCGTCAGTTCTTGGAAAATCTCTCTTTCACCTGCTTGGCGGTTGAGGGCATATAACCCACAAAAGCAATCACGGTGCACAGGGCGCTGATGCAAACCATCACCATGGCCACCACGTCGGGAATGGTAAACAGCATTTCGCTGAACACACCGACCTCGGGCCCGAACATAATCAGCGCAATCATTACAAAATAGAACACACAGGTGGCAACCTTGCCGTAGATTTCGGCAGCACCGGGCTTGATGCCAAAGGCAATCATGGCCGCTCCGCCCACAACAAAAATGAATTCCTTAATGAGGAAGACAAGGAACACCCAGCCGGCGGCGCGCATTACGGGGCTTTCGGCACGGCGGAACAGAATAAGCATCATGATGGCAATGGTAATCATGGTAATCTTATCGGCAACCGGGTCCAGCATTTTGCCCAGCTCGCTGACCTGATTAAAGCGGCGGGCGATTTTGCCGTCCAGCGTATCGGTCAGGCCGGAAATCACAAGCAGAATCAGCGCGGGAATCTTTTGGTCATGCAGGAACAGATAGCCGAAAATCGGCACAATGATGATGCGGATTACCGACAAAAGGTTGGGAATAGTCCAGCAGTCGGTAAAATAAACCTTGAGCAAATTGTTTTCCTTTTTCATTCTTAAGCCCTCCAGATTTGTCATATTATGAACGAGGCAATCACGGGAATCAATTTAGATTCCGCCACTGCCTGCGAAACTGCGCTGCCTGTAAACAACTCCGCCGCCACATAAAGCAGCAGAGCCACCGCCACCGAAATCACCGCACCTTTCACAAGGCCAAAGGCCATGCCCATAACCCTGTCGGCGGCGCCGAGAACGGATTTTTTATCACGAAACGGTTTCAAACTGCCAATCAAAATGGCAAGCACACCGCTTAATATCACGGTAATAACCGCAAAGGAGAACAGACTCAACACCGGCAGCATAATCGGCTCCAGCACCGACTCCGTTATCTTAACGGCAATCTCCTCACTGTTTAATCCCTGCAAGCCGATATCGCTTATCAGGTTTATCAGGTTCACCCCTGCGTTGTCTGCCACGGCGGTTACGGAATCGGGAACGGCAGCCGCCAAAGCCTCTGCACCCGCTTTGGATGTTGCCTCCAGTTTCTCCGTTATGGCCGTAATCAGGCGGCGTTCCACAATCGTATCATACAGCCGGCCTGCCGCGGGTTGAGCGGCCACTCTTGCCGCTATGGCCGATGCCACGACCGACACCGCAGACAAAAGCATTTTTACAAAGCCTCTTCTGCGCCCTTCAAAAAGTGCAATCAGCACGATTACCGCCAGCAGGGTATCCACGGCACAGGGCATATATTCCTTGAGCACACCGCGTCACCTCCTTATCCGCTTTTTCTGCTGCATCAATATTTGGCAACTGTGTCTTCTTCAATGGTGTAAATATCTGCCCCGGCAATAATCATAGCCTCAGGCACAGCCCCGGCGGTAAAGGTGTTTTTCACGGCACCCGCCTTATCCAGCACCGTTACGGTGCGGCCAATCAAAAGAGCTGTGGTATTGCCGCTGACGGAGGCTGCCTGCACGGCACCGTCCAGCACCTGCTGAAAGCGCTTTGTGCCGTTGGAGGAAATGGCATTGACGGAGGTTTTGCTGCCGCCGTTTTCCGCCAAACAAACCACGCCGTTGCCGTCATCGTCAAAAGCCACGGAAATCAGAACATTCTCCGTAAACGAGAGGGTTTCTTTTGCGTTGAATCTGCTGTCATAAACGTCGTAGCGGTTATCTCCCACCGCCGTCAGGCCGCCGCTTTTGTTGAATTGAATCCGCAGCAGCATGGTGTTGTCATAGGGGATTTCCGCCGCCTTGGTACCCTTTTTCAAATTGAATACCAACAGACGGCTGTTAATAACGGCGTTCTTTGAGCCAACGGCCGCCACGGCAATCCTCTTTCCGTTGGGAGAAAAGGAAACGCCGATGATTCTGTCCTCACCGCCGGACCAGCTGAATTTCTTTTTCCCCTCGGGGGAATAGACCGTAACCTCAGCGGTTTTCTCGCCGCCCTGGGTAACGGCGGCAAACCAGCCGTTGGGAGCCAATGCAGCGGTAAGCAAATCATTTTCCAGCTGCAGAGAAGTGATTTTTTCGGTTTTGCTCGCAAGCAGCACCGCGTTTTTCACCGTATCGTATATCAGCACCCTGCCGTTGCAGGTCACCGCTCTGGCCTCCGCAAAGTCAAACTGAAGCTTGGCGGTTGCACGGGCCGTATCGGTGAGCACAAAGGAGGAGTCGTTGTAAAGCACCAGCACATCGTCACCAATTGGGTGAATCTGCTTGGCGTTGATGCTTTCCAGATGATAGGGGTATTCCCCTTTTTGGGAGGTAAACAGCTGCCTGAATCCATCCGTCACTCCCGAAACAGACACATTGCCCACGGATTTTGCGCCGATAAACACGGCGGTAAAAACAATCAGAGCCACACCCAGAATCATCAGTATGCCCTTTAACCGGCTCATCCGGATTGTTTCAGCCTTCACACGGGACTTTGGTTTTTGCTTCATCGGTGTCACCTCCATACCACACACGGTTTAAATATAATCCCTGCGGCGGCGCCGTTGCCCCCGCACGGTTTCTGTCTTTTGATTCTATCACATCCGGCAGGGAATCCGCTTGTGTCTTTCCCTGCGCTACGGCAATCAGCGTGCCCACGATAATGCGCACCATGTTGTAAAGAAAGCCGTCTGCCGCAATGCGCACATCCACTTCCTCCCCCGTTCGGGTGACGGAGCAGGAAACCACCGTGCGCGTTTTCTCCTCCACACTGCTGCCGGAGGAGCAAAAGGCGGTAAAATCGTGGGTGCCCACAAAAGCCTGCGCCGCACGGTTGAGGGCCGCCTCATCCAGAGGGAAAGCATAGTGCCATGCCCTGCCCCGCAAAAACGGCGAGGGGGTGGGTGCATTCCAGATGCGGTAGATGTATTCCTTCTTCACGCAATCGTAACGGGCGTGAAATTCATAAGGCACCTCCACGCACCGGTTCACCGCAATATCCTCCGGCAAAACGGCGTTGAGCGCCGCAATCAGCTTTTGGCAGGATATCGGATTATCGGTGCGGACATTGCAGCAAAACATATTGGCGTGAACCCCGGCATCCGTGCGGGAGCAGCCCACCACATTATCCCGGGTGCCGCATATTTTTTGCCACGCATCCTGAAAGGTCTGCTGAACGGTGGGCGCATTCTCCTGCACCTGCCAGCCGTGGTAGGCGGTTCCGTCATAGCTCAGATACAACAACAGATTCCGCACCGTTCACACTTCCTTTCTTTTGTTATACGAAGTATTCTGTATCGGTTCAATCAGATTACTGCTTTAAAATAGATGTTGAGCAGGATGATACCGGCCACAACAGCCATAACGGCAAGCAGCGCCGCGTAATCGCGAATGCCCAGTTTCATCTGCTTCATGCGGGTTCTGCCCTCGCCTCCCGTATAGCCGCGGCAGGTCATGGCAAAGGCCAATTCATAGGCTCTGCGGAAGGAGGATACCATCAGCGGCACAAAAATGGGCACCAGCGCCTTGGCACGGGCGGCCAGATTGCCTGTTTCCAGTTCCGCTCCCCTCGCCTTCTGGGCGTTCATGATGCGCTCAATCTCCTCAATCAGGGTGGGAATAAAGCGCAGGGCCAAAGTCATCATCATGGCCAGCGTATGCACCTTGATTTTGAAAATGCGCAGGGGAGAAAGCAGCTGTTCCATGGCATCGGTCAGCGAGGTGGGGGTGGTGGTGTAGGTCAGCAGGGAGCTGATAACCACCAGTATCACAATGCGTACCGCCATAAATATGGCCGTATTCACGCCCTTTTCGGTCAGCTCGATAAACCGCCATTTAAAATAGACGGCGCCGCCCTTGGCGTAAAAAAGATTCAGTATGGCGGTAAACACCAGAATCACCGCAATGGGCTTCAGGCTTTTAAAAATCATTTTGACCGGCACGGTGGAAAGCAGCACCGCTGCCGCCGTTGCCAGAAGCATCAGCCCCAGTGAGAAAAAGCTTTTGCACAAAAATACAACTACAATCAGGGCAAAGGTCAGTACCAGCTTCATGCGGGCATCCATCCTGTGCAGGAAGGAATTTCCGGCGTAATACTGGCCAAAGGTAATTTCCGTCATACGGCTCCGCCCCCTTTCGCCTTCAGCTTGAGCAGCAGGGGCACGGCCTGTTCGACGGTGTAAACATTGGCGGGCACATCAAAGCCACGCTCCCGCAGTTTGCGGAACACTTCCGTTACCTCGGGCACATTCAGGCCCATGGCACAAAGCTCCTCCCCGTGGGAATACACCTCATCCACCGTGCCTAGATAGGCGATTTCGCCCTGATTCATCACGCACACGCGGTCTGCCAGGCAGGCAATATCCTCCATGCTGTGGGATACGACAATCACGGTGCAGCCCGTTGCCCTGCGGTAATCCCGAATCATCTGAATCAGGTTTTTGCGGCCCTCGGGGTCAAGCCCGGCGGCAGGCTCATCGAACACAAGCACCTGAGGCTCCATAGCCATAATGCCCGCAATGGCGGCTCTGCGCTTTTCGCCTCCCGACAAATCAAAGGGAGATTGCTCCAGAATCTGCGGCCTCACCCCTGCCATGGCGGCGGCGCGAAGCACACGGTTTTTGATTTCCGCCTCATCCAGTCCCATATTTTTGGGGCCGTAGGCAATATCCTTAAATACGGTTTCTTCAAACAACTGGTATTCGGGATACTGGAAGCAGAGGCCCACCTGAAAACGGGATTGGCGCAGGGTCTGCTTGCTTTGCCAGATATCGGTTCCGTCCACCGTTACACAGCCCTCATCGGGTTTTAACAGGCCGTTAAAATGGGAAATCAGCGTGCTTTTGCCGGAGCCCGTGTGGCCGATGATACCCAGCAATTCGCCTTTTTCCACCGTCAGGTTGATATTTTTAAGGGCGGCTACCCGGTTTTTGGTGCCTTTCATGTAGTAGTAGGAGAGATTGCGAACTTCGATGGCACTGCTCATCGGGCATCACCTCCCCATTCTTTCACAATGGCGTCCACGCATTCTTCGGGGGTCAGCACTGTTTCACGAATGCCCAAAGCGGCACACAATTCCGTGGACTGGGGCACATCCAGCCCGCAGCTTTTCAGCGCCGGCACCTGCGAGAACACCTCGCGGGGAGTGCCGTCCATCACCACGCACCCGTCGTTGAGCACCACCACACGGTCTGCCTTTACGGCCTCATCCATAAAGTGGGTAATGAAGATGACGGTGATACCCAGCTCCCGGTTCAGGCGGCGCACCGTCTGAAATACCTCCCGGCGGCCCATGGGGTCAAGCATTGCGGTGGGCTCATCCAGCACAATGCAATCGGTCTGCATGGCCAGCACCCCGGCAATGGCAACCCGCTGCTTCTGACCGCCGCTTAACTTGTGGGGCTCCCGCAGGCGGAAATCGTACATATTCACATCCTTGAGGGCTCTGTCTACCCTGCGGCGGATTTCCGCAGGCTCCACTCCAAGGTTCTCGGGGCCGAAGGCCACATCATCCTCCACCACGGTGGCAACAATCTGATTGTCGGGGTTCTGAAAAACCATGCCCACCCGGCGGCGGATTTTATCACCGTTTTCCTCAACATGGGTGTTGAGCCCCGCCGCAATCACATCGCCCTCATCGGGCTCATAGATGGAGTTGCAGAGCTTGGCAAGGGTGCTTTTGCCCGAGCCGTTGTGACCGAGAACGGCCACAAACTCACCCTTTTCAAAAGAGAGGTTGACGTTTTTGAGCACCGGTGCCTTCTTCTGACCGGGGTTATCCTCATCCGCAAAGGAGAGGGAAACGTTTTTAAACTCAATCAGCTTTTCTGCCATTGTTGATTCCTTACTGTTCGTCAAGATTCTGAACCTCTTTGCCCAGCCAGATGGCACTGGCACCGCAGGGAAGCACCCTGCCGGGCTTGGAGGAAACGGGCAGCCCGATTTCATCACAGCACACGCTGCCGCCAAACTGCTTGGCAACGGTCTCGCCCAGAATATATTCCATCACCGAGGGGGAAAGGCCTGTGGTGTAGGAGTTTATCAGCATCATCAGCGAATTCTCCGTGAGCAAAGAAACACAGCTTTCCACAAAGTGATACACTTCATTTTCCAGTTTCCAGACCTCGCCGCCCGGGCCTCTGCCGTAGGAGGGCGGGTCCATAATGATAATGTCGTAGGTGTTGCCCCGGCGGATTTCCTTTTGCACAAACTTGATGCAGTCATCCACCAGCCACCGCACGGGCTTGTCGGCCACATGGGAGGCAGCGGCGTTTTCCTTGGCCCACTGCACCATGCCCTTGGAGGCATCCACATGGGTCACACCGGCCCCTGCCGCCAAAGCGGAAACGGTGGCACAGCCCGTGTAACCGAACAGGTTGAGCACCTTGACGGGGCGGCCTGCCTTTTTGATAACATCGGCCACCAGCTCCCAGTTGACCCCCTGCTCGGGGAAAATGCCGGTATGCTTGAAGCCCATGGTCTTCACATTGAACTTCAGGTCGTGAAAGCCCACCTGCCACACATCGGGCATTTTTTTGCACACCCGCCAACTGCCGCCGCCCGTGTTGGAACGGCTGTAAACGGCGTGGGGGTTGTACCAAAGCGGGTTCTCTTTGGGGGTTTTCCAGATTACCTGGGGGTCGGGGCGAATCAGTATCATCTCGCCCCAGCGCTCCAACCGCTCTCCGTCGGAGCAATCTATCAATTCATAATCCTGCCAGTTTTTATTCGCACGCATTTATTCTTCCTCATTTGCAATCGGTAAAATCGGTTGGGATTTTCATACCCCGAACATCTGCTGACCGGGCGTGGGCAAGCCAAGATGCTGATAGGCGGCGGGGGTCACCACGCGGCCGCGGGGCGTTCTGCTTAAAAAGCCCAGCTGCATCAGGTACGGCTCATAAACATCCTCTATGGTAACGGATTCCTCACCCACCACGGCAGAGAGGGTTTCCAGCCCCACGGGGCCGCCGTTGTAGTTACGAATCATGGTGGTCAAAATCAAACGGTCGATATTATCAAGACCCAGGGCATCAATCTCCATATGCTCCAGTGCCAGTGCTGCCGCCTCTTTGGTAATCACGCCGTCGCATTTCACCTGAGCAAAATCACGGGCGCGGCGCAGCAGACGGTTGGCAATACGGGGTGTGCCGCGGGAGCGGGAGGCAATTTCAAAAGCACCTTCGCCGTCAATCTCCACACCCAGAATACCGGCGGAGCGGGTCACGATTTCGGTAAGCTCCTGCGGGGAATACATCTCCAGCCGCAGAATCACGCCGAAGCGGTCACGCAGGGGGGAGCTGAGCTGACCTGCCCGGGTGGTGGCACCCACCAAAGTGAATTTGTGCAAATCCAGCCGGATGGAGCGGGCGGAGGGGCCCTTGCCGATGATGATATCTATCACATTATCCTCCATGGCGGGGTACAGCACCTCTTCAATGGAGCGGGACAAGCGGTGAATCTCGTCAATAAAAAGCACATCCCCCTCACCCAGATTGGTGAGCAAAGCGGCAAGATCGCCGGGCTTTTCAATGGCGGGGCCGCTGGTTACGCGAAAGTTCACACCCATTTCGTTGGCAATAATGCCTGCCAAGGTGGTTTTGCCCAAGCCGGGAGGGCCGTAAAGCAGCACATGGTCCAAAGGCTCATTGCGGTTGCGGGCGGCTTCAATGTAAACGGAGAGGTTTTCCTTTGCCTTCTCCTGCCCGATGTATTCGGATAATTCGCGAGGGCGAAGACTCAATTCGATATCCTCATCCTCACGGCCCATATACTGGGCATCCATCAATCGGTTTTCGTAATCCATTTCCATGGCCGTGTCCTCCTTACAGTTTCTTGGCTAATGCGGCCAAGGCCTGACGAATCATATCGTCCGTGGAGAGGGAGGCGTCCAGCTTGCCCACGGCAATGCTTGCCTCGGAGCGGGAGTAGCCGAACTGCACCAGCGCCTCCACCGCATCCTCACCCGCGTAGGATACCGTGGCCTTTTTGGCGGCGGCAATGTCGCCAAAAGCGGCGCTGTCGGCAAACACATCCAGCTTACCGTTCAGTTCCAGAACCACCCTTTGGGCAATTTTGGCACCCACACCCTGCGCCGCCGTGATGGCTTTGGCATCGCCCCCTGCCACGGCAACCGCCAGTCTGTCCGGCGTTAAGGCGGAAAGAATGGCTGTGGCGGCCTTGGGGCCGACTCCCGATACACCGATAAGCAGGCGGAAGCAATCCAGTTCCTTTTTATCGGAGAAGCCGAACAAATCCATGGCATCCTCCCGCACGCTCAGGTGGGTGTAGAGGGTTGCCTGCCCGCCCAGGGGGGGCAGAGCGTTCAGGGTGGTGAGTGTGGTGGACATCAGAAAGGCAACGCCGTTGCAATCCAGCGCAACACTGCCCGTATCCTTCATTACCACTTTTCCGGTAAGGCTGTAAAACATAAGGAATACCTCATCTGATCATTTTGTTGTAGGCTGTCATTATGGAGCCGTTGGTGTGGCAATGGCAAATCGCCATGGCCAGTGCGTCGGCAGCATCGTCGGGTTTCGGAATCTTTTCCAGATTCAGCAGCAGACGGGTCATCTCCTGCACCTGCTTTTTCTCCGCCCTGCCGTAGCCCACCACACTCTGCTTCACCTGCAGGGGCGTGTATTCAGCCACGGGGATGTGCCTTTGGTGCGCCGCCAGCAGCAGCACACCCCTTGCCTCCGCCACATCAATGGCGGTGGTGGTGTTGGTGTTAAAAAACAGTTTTTCTATGGCGAGGGCATCCGGCTTGGCTCTGTCCATCAGAGCACAGGCCTCATCATAAATGTGCCCTAATCTGTCCGTAAACGGTGTTTTGGCCTGTGTGGTAATGGCACCGTAATCCATCATGCGAAAGTGGTTCCCTTTGTACTCCACCACACCGTAGCCCACAATGGCATAACCGGGGTCAATTCCGAGCACAATCATTTTTTGCCGTTATTCCTTTCACGAATGATGATGCGTGTGGGTGTGCCCTCCAACCCGAATACGCCGCGAATCTGATTATCCAGATACCGCTGATAGCTGTAATGGAACAGCTCGGCGTTATTCACAAAGTACACAAACGTGGGCGGTCTTGTGGAGGCCTGCGTCACATAGTAGATACGAAGCCGTCTGCCTTTATCCGTGGGAGGCTGCACACGGGCGGTGGCATCGGCAAGCACCTCGTTGAGCTTGCCGGTGGTGATGCGCATGGAGTTCTGCTCATCCACAAACTTAATCAGCTCATAGAGTCTGTCCAGACGAATCTTTTCCTTGGCGGAAATAAAAATGATGGGAGCATAGCTCATGAAGGAAAAATCGTTCATCAACTTTTTGCGGGTGGCATCCATGGTTTTGCCGTCTTTTTCCACAATGTCCCATTTATTCACCGCAATGATGCAGCCCTTACCCATCTCGTGGGCAATGCCCGCCACCTTGGAATCCTGCTCCGTAAAGCCCTCCACGCCGTCAATCATAATCACGCACACATCGGCGCGTTCCACGGCCATGCGGGCACGAATCACGGAGTATTTCTCAATCTGGTCATACACACGGCTTTTGCGGCGAAGGCCGGCTGTATCAATAAACATAAACTTGCCGTAATCGTTCTCCACATAGGAGTCGGTGGCGTCACGGGTGGTGCCCGCTATGTCGGAGACAATCATTCTGTCTTCCCCCAGCACGGCGTTTACCAAAGAGGATTTGCCCACATTGGGCTTACCGATAACGGCCACCTTGATGTATTCCTGCTCCTCCTCATTCTCCCCGTCATTTTCGGGCAGATAACTGCAAACCTCATCCAGCAAATCGCCGGTGCCAAGGCCATGCACGGAGGAAACGGCGATGGGGTCGCCCAGGCCGAGATTATAAAATTCGTAATAATCGGCAGGCAGCTCGCCTACGGTGTCGCACTTGTTGACACAAAGCACAATGGGCTTGCCGCTCTTTTGCAGCATGGCGGCCACCTCCACATCGGTTGCCACCACACCGGCGCGCAAATCCGTAACCAGCACAATCACATCGGCGCTGTCGATGGCCAGCTCCGCCTGACGGCGCATCTGTGACAAAATAATATCATCGGAGAAGGGCTCAATACCGCCCGTATCAATCAGCATAAAGCTTTTGCCGCACCATTCGCAATCGCCGTAAATTCTGTCACGGGTCACGCCGGGGGTATCGTCCACAATGGAGGTGCGCTCCCCTGTAAGTTTATTGAACAAAGTGGACTTGCCAACATTGGGGCGGCCCACAATGGCAACCACACTCTTCATATCTCATCATCCTTTCGCTTTGGGAATCATCTTCACTCGCCGCCCGTTAATCGGCCAGCATTTCGTCCAGCAGGGCGCCGCCGTCATTGGTGACGGGCACCACCTTTATCTGCAGCTTTCCGGCAAGGTCGGAAACCGTCATGTCATCCAAAAACATATCCTCTTCCCGTCTTAAGGTAACGGCGGGAATCAGCAGCTTTTCGCCCGGGTCACAGCCTGCCAAAGCGGCAGCCATATCGGCTCCGCACAGCAGCCCTGCCACCGTTACCGATTGGCCGAACAGGCGGTTTTCGGCTTTATAGACCTTTACCTGCAGGCCGGGGAATGCGGCATTGGCACTGTCGGCCAGTTCTTTTATGAGGGGATAGGCCGCTTCACCGGTAACACAGCTTATTTTCTTCGGCCTTTCAAGGGTATCATTTTTCCTTTCGGCAAGGGCCTGCATAAATTCGGAGCGCAGCAGGGTCCACATACCCACGCCGTTTTCCAGTTGAGGGTAATCGCCGTAATACTCCTCCCCGGGCATTTTGCGACCGGCCTTGATAAAGAATTCATCGGCAGCATAGGCTCTCACCCGGCTCCCCTTTTCCGCCTCACCGGCGTTGAAGGAATCTATCATATCAATCACTTTTCCCGCTTCCTCTGCCGTGTATCCCCGCAAAGGGTACAGCCCCTCGCGGTGGCAGGTCAGGCCCACGGGCACCGCTGCAATGCTCTGCACCGATGGCGCTAACTTGGCAAGCTCGGTCAGGCTGAACATCAGCTCGTCCCCGTCATTGATTCCGGGGCAAAGCACCAGCTGGGTGTTCAGGGTAATCCCGGCATCCGCCATTTTTTTGAGGTATCGCAGGGAGGAGGCGGCGTTGGGATTTTTCATCATTTCCACACGCAATGTGGGGTTCATGGTGTGAACCGAAACATTGACGGGGCTGATGTGCATGGCAATAATACGGTCAATTTCGCTCTCGTCCAGATTGGTCATGGTGATGTAGTTGCCGAACAAAAAGGAGAGGCGGGAATCGTCGTCTTTAAAGTAGAGGCTCTCACGCAGACCTTCGGGCAGCTGGTCGATAAAGCAGAAAACGCATTTGTTTTTGCAGCAGCGCTGTTTGTCCATCAGGTAGGTATCAAACAGCAGGCCGATGTCCTCTTCCTCATCCTTCTTTATCCGCACGGTTTTCTCCTTGCCCTTGGCGGTAAGAATCTGCACGGAAAGACGGCTGTCGTTCAAATAGAAGCGGTAATCCAGCACATCGGTAACGGTGTGCCCGTTTACGGCCAGCAGGGTATCCCCCGCCGCAATTCGTTTTTTGGCAGCCTTGCTCCCCGGCAAAACCCCTGTTATGACAGCACCCACGCGGCACACCTCCCCATAGTAATCCTATTTTAGAGATAAATTATAGCACACCGTTTCGGAAAATGGTATATTTAATATAAAAATATTTTAAATATTTTATTAATAAAATTGAGCTGCATCGGAAAACATTCTTTCATCGGATTTTCAAAAGAAAAACAGCCCAATCCGGATTTTGCCGTTCCGGATTGAGCCGCATCACAAAAGACGCCAAAAAAGAAAAAAAGCAGAAAGCCGAAGCCTTCTGCTTTTGAGATACTTCTTAAGGAAAAATCAGTCTTCTTCCTTAACCACTACCTGCCTGCCGTTATAGTAACCGCAAGCGGGGCAAAGTCTGTGGGATCTTTTCAGTTCACCGCAGTTGGAGCACTTTTCCAGGGCGGGAGCTTCCATCTTCCAGACGTTGGAGCGTCTCTTATTCTTTCTTGTGCTGGATACTCTTCTTTTGGGTACTGCCATTGTAAGCACCTCCTTAATTGGGTTTTAAGCAAACCTGCCGGTTTATTTCCTTAATTATCCAAAAGCTGAAGTAGCGCATCCCAGCGGGGATCGGTATCGCTCTTGCAGCTGCATGGTCCGTCATTCAGATTCTTGCCGCACTTTACGCAAAGGCCCTTGCAATCCTCACTGCAAAGGAATTTGAACGGCAGGGCAAGAAAGATGTCTTCCGTCACCAGAGGGTCAACATCAAAGCGGAGGTCGGTGACCTGCATCAGGTCGTCGTTATCCTCATTATTGACACTGCGCACAAGGGTGTGGCAAACATCCACCTCCATGGTTTCGGTATACTCTGCGGCGCAGCGGCTGCAGGGTATGGTGAAATCAAAGGAAGCAACGGCGTTAATCTCGACAATTCCGGTTTCGTTGGAAACGGCGCCCTTCACATGCACGGGTGTGCGGAAGGGATACACGCCCTCAAGCTCCTCACCGGAAAGATCCAAATCATAATCAAGCTGAACGGAAAGCCCCTCAACATTGAATATGGATTCCAAGTCAATAATCATAACTTTTCAAAATTCACGCACGAAGTATTATATCTTTACATCCTGCGTTTGTCAACACAAATTCTTACTTTTTCTCAGATTTTCTCGCAAAAATCGAAGATTGCGGCGGGCAAATCGGCCTCATCGGCAGAAATGGTGAAGGTGATGTCCAATTCGCTTTTGGCACTCAGTTCGTTAATCTTCTTCAGGAAATCAAGCAGAGCGTCAAAATCGCTGCCGCAGATTTTCAAAGTGGCATCCACGAACATATCGGT
The DNA here is from genome assembly GCA_045599985.1 of Acutalibacteraceae bacterium. Classification (GTDB taxonomy): domain Bacteria; phylum Bacillota; class Clostridia; order Oscillospirales; family Acutalibacteraceae; genus CAG-177. Next base: position 22,543 of record JAZRWZ010000157.1, read on the forward strand.
AATGTCGGCATCACCCGCGATAATACCGGCCAAAAAGCCGTAGAAAGCATCGTAGCCCTTCACGCCGTAACGCTCCACGTCTGCCAGACGGGCACGGTAATTCACGTCATAAGTAAGCAGTCTTTCTTTCTCAACGCAAACCACATTTCCCTTGGAAACTTCAACGGCACCGTTGACGAGTTCAATCAGTTTTTTGGTTTTGCCGGAGCCTTTGCGGCCTAAAATCAGTTTAATCATTGCGGAATAATCCTCCTTGGTTTTTTACTTAATGCGAGCTTCCAGAGCAGCCTTGGCATCCTCATAGCCGGGCTTACCTAAAAGAGCAAACATATTTTTCTTATAGCTTTCCACACCGGGCTGGTCAAAAGGATTCACGCCCAGCAAATAGCCGGAAATACCGCAGGCTTTCTCAAAGAAATAAATGAGATAGCCCAGATGATATTCGTCAGCCTTGTCCATTTCCACAACCATATTGGGCACATCGCCGTCGGTGTGGGCAAGCACGGTGCCTTCAAAAGCCTTGCGGTTAACAAAGTTCACCTTTTTGTCGGCCAGGAAGTTGAGGCCGTCTGCATTGGCTTCGTCACTCTCAATGGTAACATCCGCCTTGGGCTCATTCACCCACATCACGGTTTCAAACAGATGGCGTTCACCCTGCTGGATGTACTGACCCAGGGAGTGCAGGTCGGTGGAGAAAATGGCGGAGGCGGGGAACAGACCCTTACCGTCTTTGCCCTC
>JAZRWZ010000158.1:0-1535 GCA_045599985.1 Acutalibacteraceae bacterium
CAAAGCCTTGGTTCTGGTATCACCGGCGGCAAAAATGCCGCTGCAGGAGGTTTTGCAGTCCTCCCCTGCCGCAATATATCCGGCAGCATCAAGGGCAACCATGTCGGCAAAAACATTGTTTTCGGGAACAAGGCCGATGCAAACAAATACGCAATCCGCTGCCACCGTTTCTTCCTCACCGCTTTCGGCATTCTTTAACACAATGCCGTCAACGGCGTTTTCGCCTGTGATTTTTACGGGTACAAAGCCCAGCTTCTGAATGATGTTGGCGCGGTTATTCACCAACTCCACAAGGTGCTTTTCGGCCCGGTACTCATTTCTGCGGTGTACCAACATAACAGACTTGCAAATGTTGGCAAGGTAGAGGGCATCCTCCAGCGCGGTGTTGCCGCCGCCCACCACCACAGCCGCTTTGTCCTTGAAGAAAGCACCGTCACAGTAGGCACAGTAGGAAACACCGGCACCGGCCAGTTCCTCCTCACCCTCACAGTTCAGGGTTCGGCGTTTGGCACCGTTGGCAATAATCACGGCCTTGGCCTCATACTCGTTTTCGGCGGTGATAACGGTTTTCACAGCGCCGTTGTCACGCAGAGCCGTTACGGTTTCAAAGGCAAGCTGCGCGCCAAGCTCGGTTGCCTGCTCATACATATTCTGTGCAAGCACCCTCCCGGCGTTTTTCTTGAGTGAGGGGTAATTCTCCACCTCGGGGGTCTGCGTAATCTGCCCGCCGTACATGGAGGATTCCAGAAGCAGGCAGTTAAGCCCCGCCCTCTGCCCGTAAACGGCGGCGGAAAGCCCCGCAGGGCCCGCGCCGATAATCACTAAATCAAACATAATAATCCTCTGAAAAATATACTTTGGTTATCCCTGTTCGGATTATGAAGCAATCCGACTTTCCGGGATAAACACAAAAAAGAGCCGGGAAACGACCCTTTTTGTGTGATATAAAATGCAATACTCAGGCAAACAATCTGCCCAGGATATCAAACCAGTTCTTGAACTGAGGAATCAGGAAATCCAGAATGCCAAGGTCAAAGAAGCCCTTATCCACAACGGCGGATTTACCGGCGTTGTCGGCAGCATTCAGCAGGAAGGCCTGTGTGTAAATTACACCGCCCTCGCCGAACACTTCGGCGCGCACATAGTTGCCCAGCTTATCGCCAAACTCACCGAGGCTGAGGGTGGCGCTGTCTGCCTTCTGGCAGGCAATCTGTTCACCGTTGGAAATCCAGCGAACAATCAGGGCATTTTCGGTGTTGACGGTAATGGTGTCGGCCTCATCATCCACTTTGATGGAAGTAACCGCAGGCTCCGTTGCGGCAGTGCAATAACCCTGCCCGTCCAGTACCTCATAGGTGATGCCGATATCTTCATCGGCATCCATCTCGCCGTTTTCGATTTTGGCAACACGGTCTTCCATGGCTGCGGTTACGGCGCTGATGCTGTTATAAAGCTCGGTCTGACCGTAGAATTCGTTGATGCCGTTCTGAATGGCAACAAGCTCCTCGTAGTTGCCGATGCAGTGGCTGGCGGCA
>JAZRWZ010000159.1:0-6710 GCA_045599985.1 Acutalibacteraceae bacterium
AGCATAATTCTTTTTCTCAGCTTTTCGGTAATTGTTGACCTTGTAAACTGCATGATGCCGCAATCCGCAAGCTATGCCGATATTGAAATCTATTCAGAAGAAAACAGTTTTGTTGACAGCTCTCTGCTTGAAAAACTGAACTGTACCGGCGGCGTAAAACGCGCTTTCGGGCGCAGAGCCATATTTGATATCAAAGCCGATTGCAAGGCTGTTCCGTCATTAAAAACCGTTGATATTATTTCATTCGGTGACTTTGATTTGGAAACTCTGAAAAAAGACAAACTGCTTCAAAAAGGGTGCAATCTGCAAGATGTAATTAAAAACGACGGGGCGCTGATGATTACGGATGAGGATATCAAAAACGGTGATACCGTTTCGGTTTGCGGGAAGCAGATTCCCATTGAGGGCAAACTGAAATATGACCCCTTCAGCGCCGACGGAAGCACGGGCGGCAACACAACGCTGATTATATCGGACGAAACATTCAGGAATCATACCGGCATTTCGGATTACACGATGATTCTTGTTCAGCTTTCCGGTTCGGCAACAGATACAAATGTTGAAGCAATAAAGTCAATGGCGGCGGATTATTCATTCACCGACAATCGCGAGAATAACACCCGGGGCACTTACACGGCGTTCCTTTTGTGCATTTACAGCTTCCTGTTAATCATCGCGCTTGTGACCGTGCTGAATATTGTGAACAGCATTTCCATGAGTGTTTCGGCAAGAATAAAGCAGTACGGTGCCATGCGTGCCGTGGGTATGTCAAAAAAACAGATTGGCACAATGATAAAATTCGAGGCCTTAACTTATGCTTCTCTCGGCTGCGGAACGGGGCTTTTGATCGGCCTGTTTTTCAGTAAATGGCTGTACGGCTTCCTTGTAACATCTCATTATGCTTATTCTGTGTGGCAGCTGCCGATTGCGGAAATCATCGTCATAATCGCCTTCTTTGTTCTCTCCGTCACGGCAGGCATAATAGCGCCGATAAAACGCCTGAACAAAATGTCGGTAACCGAAACCATGGGGCAGCTGTGATTTTCGGAATGTAAAAATGAATGATATGTGTGCTCCCGCAAACAGGTTTTTCCGGATTCTGCACGATTCTATACAGCTATACGGCCTATTAACGATAACAATCCTTTTGTCGGTATTCCTCCCCTGCACCAAGGCAAAAGCCTTGGCTTTATTTTCCGTTTCCGATAACGGTTTGTGCAGAGTGGTCTGCCGCGAGCCGGAGAAGGTGAAGCACTCCGTAACGGTTCAGAACGGAACCCTCATCATCAGCGCCGCGGACAGCAGGGAGTGGCATGACCGTATCGGTATCAATCTGCAGTCCCCCGAAGTGACGGTTTATCTTCCCAAAGCGGGATATGAAACACTCAGCATAACCGGAAGCACCGGAAGTATTGAAATTCCAAATGAAGTAAAGTATAACCGCGCCAACTTTTCAATCAGCACCGGAAATGCGGATTATTATGCCTCCGGTTCGGACTCAATTACAATAAGCACAAGCACCGGCGACATTCATATTGAACTGTTAACAAAATGATTATTTTTTTCTCCGGACCCTCTTGTGTTAACCGCCATTGCATCCCGTCAAAACAGGTGATATAATAGAAACAGCCAATAGTACATCAACCGGAAACAAATCATTCGGAAAAAGAGGAATAAGAAATGGAAAAGAAAGCAGTTGTTCAGGTGCGCCACCTGAATGCCCCCCACCAGCAGGAGAGTCTGACGCATTTTTTGCCCCTTGGCGATGCCCTGAAAAAGGAACTGAAAGCCGCCATCTATGAGCTGTTTGATAATGCCGGCGGTGAAAAACTGCTCAAAGAGAGCAGGGATGTTTTCATCAAGCCCAACGGCATTGACGGCCAGCCCTATTGCTACACCCGCCCCGAGGCGGTGGAGGCCGTAATCGAATACTGGAAGGAACACGGCGCAAGAAAGATATATCTGTTTGAAAACTCCACCCAGAGCAACGCCACCAGAATTGTGTATGCCGTTGTTGGCTACGACAAAATCTGCAAGCGCACCGGGGCAATTCCCGTTTATCTGGACGAGGATAAGAGCGTGGAATACAAATTCACCGGCCGCCCCGCCGAAAAGGATGACCCCAACGGCTATGTCTGCACAAGCTTTATGATGCCGGAATTCGTCATCAAAAATTTAATCGAAAACCGCGATAAAAATCTGTATATCAGCCTGCCCAAGCTCAAAACCCACTCCATGGCAGGCATCACCATGGGCGTGAAAAATCAGTGGGCTTTCCCCTGCCAGTCGGCAAGAGGCTTTGACCACAACTACAACCTTGCCTACAAGCTTGTGGATGTGCTGGGCTATGTGCGCCCGGATTTCACAATCATTGAGGGCGTTGAGGGCACCATCTACGGCCACTATCCCGTAACCGCCCTTGCCGACAAAGCCGTGCTCCCCCTGCGGGTGCTGGTGGCAGGTAAAAATGTGGTGGCCGCCGACATGGTGGGCGCCCGCATCTACGGCCTGACCCTTGACGATGTGCCGCACCTGAAAATTGCTGTGGAAAAGGGCTACTCCGACGGCGTGGAGAGTCTGGATGACATTGATATTCAGGGTGACATCTCCATGTATAACACGAAATATCCCTATGATTTGTACGATTGCTACCCGAAGGATGTAAAAATCATCATGGGCAAGGAGCGCTGCTGCAAGCAGGGCTGTCAGAATAATCCCCTCACCCTGCTGCAAATCCTCTATAACGACCATCAGGGCAAGGGCGGCTGGACAATGGTGATGGGCAAGGGCCACGACCCCGCCGAAATCGATGCGATTGAGGGCAAGGTGCTGATTGTGGGCGACTGCGCCATTCATGAGGTCAGCGAGCGCCTGATTGCCCGGCTCGGTAAAAAGAACATATACCTGAGCCCCAAGTGCAACAGCCTTGCCTCCTCTGCCGCCGCCATGTTCCACCTGATGAAGGTCAACCCCATGGTGTTTGTGCCCATCAACCCGGTCAAGGCCCTCAAGTGCCTGACCCTCTCCAAGCTGCACGGCTCCACCGCACTGGTGCCCTCCACCTTCTCCCACATTTTCAAAACCGTATAAGGCGGCTTTTCGGGAGAAAATCGGATTCTTATCCTCGGCTTTTCTATTAACACATTAAAAATGCACCGACCTGAAAAATTCAGATCGGTGCATTGTTTTTTTCTTATTTTTTCAACCCGGCAAGGCTGAGCAGCTCGTCAAAATGGTCGCGGAAAATAAAGACCAGATCTTTGCACACCCATTGGATTGTGCTCAAAAGATTGGTGAAAATGCCCCTTCGGGAAACAGTAAGGGTTCTTGTATCCTCCGCAAAAGCGGCAGATTTTGTGAATGTGAAACGGCAGAGGGCTCCGTTATGGTCGGAGAGGCGCTCGCCGTTCTCATTCCCGGCCACAAAATACTCGAAGGATTCGGGGTTGATTTCTATGCCGCCGCCATTGCGGTAATAGAATTTTTCCACGCTGTCCCAAACGCCCCAGTAGTTATCCCCATACAGGCTGCGCCATTGTGAAAAATCGTCATAATTGCCGCTGTTGTTGGTTTCTATCCAGGCATCCTTAAAGCCGTATTCCTTTGTCAGGTCATACATCATCTCTTCATCCGCGCTGTTTTCGCCGCCGTAGTTAAAGTGAATGGATGTATTGAAATCGCCGGTAAGAATGACGGGACGGCCGGCGGAATTTTCATCCACAAAGGTCAGCAGCTGCAGATACTGGGCGGCTCTTGAAAGCGCATTTCCGTTGCCGTCAAAGGCATCGGCGTGAATATCGTAGAAATCCAGCGTAATACCGTTGCCCAAATCCAAAACCGTGTAAAGAATGCCCTTGGGGGTGAGAGCATCGCCCTCGGCAATGCCGCCGTAGCAGTGATACCACGCCTGCCTTGTCTCGTTATAGATAGGCACATTCTTGGTAAAAATGTTTAATCCGTCGCCGCCGGGAACACCGCCCGAATACGCGGTGGCGTATTTGTAATTCTTCATTTCGCGGGTGAGGACGTTGTGATAATTGAAATCCTCCTGAACTGCAATCACGTCAATATCGGAGGCGTTGAAAATCGCGCCCAGCTGCTTGGAGTTGCCCTTTACATCCGTGCCGCCCTGACCGATGAGTGCCTTGAAATCCGGCAGACCCGCAACATTGCAGTTAAGGAATTTTACCGTTACGCTTTCCCCGTTCTCCTGCGCCGAAACACCGGCAGAAGTGAAAGCGGAAACAAATAATACAAATGCAAGAAAAACAGACAATGCTTTCTTCATATCCATCATTTCCTTCCTTTTTTGTTTAAAATTCTACCACACAGGAACTCCCGATACAATCTTTCGGAGAATATTATTTCAAAAAAGATTGAAAATCACCTGCCGTCCGGACTGTTTATTCCGCGGCACACAAAAACCGCTTGCAAATCTTTTTTATTCGGGTACAATAATATAAAAAGAGATTGCGAGGGAAAAAGAATGTCAAAAATCATCAGCTTTTTTATGACAATTATCATGTTTTTGTTTCCGACCCTGAATGTGTCCAAAATCTCGGTTGACCAAAGTGCATGGAACACCGACTACGCCTATGTGTACTGCCACGGCCTTTCCGGGTGGGGAAGCTACGATTTTCAAAACCGTTTTATGCCCTATTGGGGCATGTTCGGCGGCGATATGATCAAAAACCTGAACAGCCTGGGCTACTCCTGCTACGCAGCCTCCGTTGACCCTCAGGGCAGCGCCTGGGACAGAGCCTGCGAGCTGTATGCCCAGCTTATGGGCACCAGGGTGGATTACGGCAAGGAGCACAGCGAGCGCTGCGGCCATGACCGCTCCGGCAGGCATTTTTCGAAAGACCGTCTGATTCCCAACTGGTCGGCGGAAGATAAGGTGAACCTTTTGGGGCATTCCTTCGGCGGGGTTACCGTAAGGCTTCTGGCGGAGCTTATGGCAAACGGCAGCCCGGAGGAGCAGGCCGTGACCGATGCGGGTGACCTCTCTCCCCTTTTCACGGGGGGAAAGGCGGATTGGGTTTACAGCGTAACGACCCTTGCCGCCCCCTCCAACGGCACCACCGCCTACGGCTTCGGTGACCCCGACACGGAGGTGAAGAACCACGACACCGCCGCTTATGACATGTATATTGATAACGCCATGAAAATCAACGAGAGGATTTCCACACAGCCCTGCACCTACTATTTCGCCATCCCCTGCTGCTCCACCGTCAAAAATGCGGACGGCACCTACTCGGCAGACACAACGCTGACCGAATCCATTTTTGTTTCTTCCGCCAACGAAATGGGGCGTTTGACCGGCGTTACTCCCGGCGGCTATGTGGTGGACGAAACTTGGCTTGAGAATGACGGACTGGTCAATACCGTCTCCGCCAAAGCCCCCACAAGCGCACCCTCAACGGAGCTTTGCAAAACCGATATTCAGCCGGGCATCTGGAATGTGGCGGAAACCTATCAGGGCGACCACATGGCCTTTAACGGCGACCTCTTCAGCCCGAATAACATCCGCCCCTTCTTTGCCGATTGGATGAACATGATAAACGGCATTTAAGGTGCTTTCAAAACGGAACAAGAAACACATCAGCCCCGATTCCGATAGTAACCGGAATCGGGGCTTACTGTTTTTGTGAAAATAAAAAAGCGATTGTGCCCGTGTGATTCTTCACAGCAAAGCCCAATCGCCTTTTTTGAGTTCAATTTCTTTGCCTTTTATCGGTGCGTTTCGCTTGGCAAAAGGGATTCAAACCCGATATGGTTTTTTAGCACGGGAATATGCCGGTAAAACAGCAGGGACACCACCGTGCCTGCAATCCAGCCCACCGGCCACGAAAGCCAGATGCCCATGGCACCCAGCGCCGTGCGGGAAAGCAGCGCCGCCAGCACCACACGCAGAATCAAATCGGTAAAGGTATCGGTCATAAACTGCTTCATGCGCCCGGCACCCCGCAGCACACCGTCCGACACCAGCTTTACGGCAACCACGCCATAAAACGGCACAATCACCCGCAGGTATTCGCTGCCCGCCGCCACAACCTGAGGCGCGGGCTCATCCAGAAACAGACCGATAAGCCACCCTGCCCCGGTAAAATACAGCACCGTAACCGGCAGGGCAATGGCAAGCACCATGCCCACCCCGGCGCGAAAGCCGCCTTTTATCCGGTCAAATTTGGCGGCACCCAGATTTTGTGCCGTAAAGTTGGAAATGCCGTTGCCCAAAGTGGTGAATGAGGTTACCACCATATTGTTCAGCTTCACGGCGGCGGAATAGCCCGCAATCACGTTGGCGCCGAATCCGTTGATAACGCCCTGAATGATGATGTTGCCCACCGAAATAAAGCTTTGCTGAAAAATGCTGGGCACCGCAATGGCCGCAATCCGTTTTAACAAGCGGAAGGAAAATATCCGGGGCTTTTCCTCCGCTTTCATGCCTGTGAGACGGCGCAGCATAAATGCCACGGCCAGCACACAGCTGACCCCCTGACAAAGGAAGGTGGCCCACGCCACACCTGCCACGCCCATGTGCCATTTGGCAACAAACAAAATATCCACACCGATATTCGCCGAGGAGGAGCAGGCAAGAAACCAAAAGGGCGTTCGGGAATCCCCCAACGCGGAGAAAATACCCGTGGCCACATTGTAAAACAGCAGGAAGGGAAGCCCCCACACATAAATATCCAGATAAAGCTTGG
>JAZRWZ010000160.1:0-4194 GCA_045599985.1 Acutalibacteraceae bacterium
CGATCCGACTTGACTACTTCCGCGAGACCAATCCCGTTCTGGGCACAGAGGTCAAGCGCGGCGGTCAGATTGTGAAGATTCCCGTTCGTCAGCCTTTGGCCATTCTGGTTTGTGACGGTTACGCTGCCATCGGTGATTCCGCCTTTATGACCGTGCCTATTATCGGCTCCGGTATAGCAAACTCCCTGAAGGCTTCCCGCATTCTTGCCGATGCCATTATCTCCGACAAAGACGGCTGTTACAGCGCCGATACCCTTTGGAGCTACCAGACCAATTACTACAAAAACCTGGGCAATTCCATGGCCGTGCTTGCCTGCGTCAAGCTGCTGCTTGCAGAGTTGAAACCCGAGGAACTGGATTATATGTTTGAAGTCGGCGTTCTGAACGCGCAGGATTTGACAATCGGTGCCGACTCCACCTCCCTCACCTCCATGATAAACGCTTCCCCCTCCGATTTGCTTGTGAAGGCTCAGGGCGTTATCAAAGACCCCGTATTGCTCAAAAAGATTCTGTTAACAGGCAAACGCATCGGCAAGGTTGCCGCCATCACCGCTGTTATGCCCCGCAGCTGGAACCGCAAGCAGGTATTCAACTGGGCAAAGCAGTACAAAAACTGCTTTAAACTGTAAGAAGAGGTGTCCTTTATGTTTGACGGCCTTTACGGTTATGTAGATAAGGTCTGCGGGCTGCTGCCCGATGAATCCCTGAAAGAAGCCTTCCGAAAATGCTATCTCAATACACTGGAAACAACCGTTAAATATGACGAAAACGGCGAAGTTTTCGTCATCACCGGCGACATAGAAGCCATGTGGCTGCGGGATTCCAGCGTGCAGGTGAGCCATTATGTTCGACTTGCGGGGCAGGATGAGGATTGCAAAAAACTGGTTTCGGATTTACTCCGCCGTCAGTTCCGCTGCATTCAGGCCGACCCCTATGCCAATGCTTTTAATGAGAACGCCAACGGCAAGGGTCACCGGGATGACGAAACCCTGCAAAACGATTTGGTGTTTGAGCGCAAGTACGAAATCGACTCCCTGATTTACCCCCTCTGGCTTTTGAACCGCTATTTTGAACATACTGGCGATACGACGATTTTTGATACGCTGTTTTTCGACACATACAAGGTGATTCTTGACACCCTGATTTGCGAACAGGATATCAAAAATTCACCCTATTATTTCCGCCGCGCCCGCATACCCGAGGATACCCTTGAAAACAACAGCAAAGGCGGTGACTACCGCTTCACCGGCATGGTGCGTTCCGCATTCCGTCCCAGTGACGACCGGTGCCAATATAACTATCTGGTGCCCTCCAATATGTTTATCGTGGCGACCCTACGTGAACTGGAAAACAACCTTTCGGAAAACGGAATTCAAAACCCCTGCCGAGATATAGCCGCAGTCCTTTGCAGTGACGTTGAAAAAGGCATCAAAGAATTCGGTACGGTGGAAAATGACGAATTCGGCAGGATTTATGCCTTTGAAACCGACGGATTGGGTCATTACAACCTGATGGATGATGCCAATGTGCCCTCTCTGCTCTCCCTTCCCTATCTGGGCTATTGCGCAAAGGATGACCCCCTTTACCTCAATACCCGCCGTTTTGTGCTGAGCAAGGCAAACCCCTATTATTTTGAAGGCACAGCCGCTAAAGGCATCGGCAGCCCCCACACCCGTGACGGCTACATCTGGCATATCGGTTTGATTATGGAAGCCTTAACCACCGATGACCGTGATACCGTGGAACGGATATTCGGTTACCTTCGCTCCACCACGGCAGACACAAACTTTATGCACGAGGGCTTCCACAAAGATGACCCCTTCCAATTCAGTCGCAGCTGGTTTGCCTGGGCCAATACCTTATTTGCCATTTTCATCATTGACAAATATCTGCCGCTTTTATAAAACAGTAATAAAAGAATTAATCAAATAAAGGAGAAACTGTTATGGATAAAAAACCCGGATATGCCGTTGTCGGCCTCGGCGTTGGCATGAGCCACGCCAGAGCAGCATTCAAATCCAAAAATGCCAACCTGATTGCCGTTTGCGACCTGCGCGATGACAGAATCGAAAAAGCAAAAGGCGAATTCGGTGATATTCTGTATTACACCGATTTTGACGAAATGCTGAAAAACCCGGATATCGACATCGTTTCCGTTGCCGTTCCCAGCGGCATGCATGCCGATTTCGCCGTAAAAGTGCTTGAGGCAGGCAAAAATGTTTTGGTGGAAAAGCCCATTGATATTACCGTGGAAGCCGCCATGCGCATTGAAGAAGCCCGCAAACGCACCGGCAAAATCGCAGGTGTTGTGCACCAGAACCGCAACAATGCCGATATGGCTCCCATTAAGGATGCGGTTGACAGCGGAAAAATCGGCAAATTGATTCTTGGTGATTTCGCCGTGAAATGGTACAGAACGCAGGAATACTTCAACCGTGACGGCGGTTGGCGCGGCACCTGGGAAATGGATGGTGGCGGCTCCCTGATGAATCAGGCCGTGCACACCGTTGACCTTATGATCTGGCTCATGGGCGATGTGGAGAGTGTCACCTCCCATATGGGAATCTATGCCCACGATATCAAAACCGAGGACCTGACCGTATCTCTTGTTAAATTCAAGAGCGGCGCTGTTGCCAATTTCATCAGCACCACCTGTGCTTATCCCGGCCTTTGCACCGGCATCAGACTCTACGGCACCGAAGGCTCCATTGAGGCCGACGGCGATGAGCTGCAAACCTGGAAATTCAAAAACGAAGACGAAGCCGTGGAAAAAGAAATGCTTCAGAAATATCAGGGCAATTCCGCAGCCACTGCCCTTGACCCCTCCCTTTGCGTTGGCCACGACAGCGTTGTTGAGGATATCATCCGCGCCGTATCCACCGGCACCGACCCCCAGATTCTTCCCATGGAGGCAATCAAGAGCGTTCGCTTCATCAATGCTGTTTATGAATCCGCCAAAACCGGCAAAACCGTATTCTTCGACTGATTCCCGAAAATCAACGATGCTCCCCTGCTGTTCATTCAACAGGGAAGCATCTTTTTTGTTTATTTTCAAACGCCTTTTCATTGCAATATCTTTGGTATCGGGCTATAATTACATCACAGAACGGAGGGATGCTTATGCTTCGTTTTCATAACGGAAAATTCAAAATCATGCAGGTCGCAGATATTCAGGATACTCAAATTACATCACCCGATACTCTTCGCTTCATAAAACGCGCCATTGAAAAAGAGAGACCCGATTTGGTTGTTTTCAGCGGTGACCAGGTGAAAAGCTACGGTATAAACATCAAACGGGGAAATCCCGGTTTGAATATGCAGCAAACAGTCTGCAATATTCTTACTTCTCTGTCGGAAACGAATACACCTTTCACCTATGTTTTCGGCAATCACGATGCGCCCGATAATGAATCCAAGCAGGCACAAATCAGCATTTATGAATCGTATGACAACTGCGTTAACCGCTTTGCCGTTAACCGTTTGAAACAAAGCGAGGGAATCTGCCTGGCTGTTCAAAACGGTGAAGATAATGCCCCTGCCCTGCTGCTATACCTGATGGATACCCACGGGAATAACGCGGGTGTTTATGACGGCGTTACCGATGAGCAGATTGAATGGATAAAAGCCACCAACCAATCCGTTACAGATGAATACGGCACTGTGCCCGCCCTGCTGTTTCAGCACATTCCCGTGTATGAGATGTATGACATACTGGAAGAAGTGCCAAAGGGGCAAAAAGGCGGCATAGAGGGCAATAACAGCCACCGGGAGCATTTCTATACCGTCACCGAAGAAATGCGGCAACGTGGGGAATATATGGGCGAAAACATAGCCTGCCCCAAAAACAAAAACGGCGAGTTTGACGCCCTTGTATCCATGGGCAATGTCATGGGTGCTTTCTTCGGACACGACCACAACAACTGCTTTACCGGAAACCTGAAAGGTATTGAATTGGGCTACACCCCCGGCGCGGGATTCCATGTTTACGGCCCCGGTTTTCAGCGAGGGGTTCGCATCATCGAATGTACCGAAAGTGAGAACACCTTCACCACAAGAATGGTCACCTACAGTGATTTGTTCGGTACAAAAGTAAAGGAAAAAGCAAAGTGTAAATTCTACAATCACGCTCCCAGCAGTGTGGATGCCGACATTCCCACCGTTAAAAAAATCGGAACAGTATGCCTTGCCTTCGGA
>JAZRWZ010000161.1:0-2158 GCA_045599985.1 Acutalibacteraceae bacterium
TGACGGTGTTTATCTGGTTTATAACCAATGCTGCGGTTACGAAACCTACACCATGGGCACGAATTACGGTTGGCAGGAGACTCGCTGGCCTCAGGGCGTGACCGTTACCCTCATTCATTCGGACGGTTCATTTGAACTGGCACAGCGCCTCAACACCATGTATCTGAAAGAAACCATTGCAAAAAAGAAAGCCGCTGCCGCCAAGGCAGGGACCAAGAAGAAATAAAAAGGAGAACACGAACTTGTCTTTTCAGTTGATTTTAAAAATTGCCGCCGCTTTTATCATGAGCGTAATTACTGCTATCGGAGGATTGTTTATGCCTGTTGAAGAAAAAGATATTTGCATGATTGCCCACCGCGGATACAGCGGAAAATATCCCGAGAATACCGAACTTGCCTTTGAAAAAGCCGCAGAGCATGGCTCCGGCGGTGCCGAAACCGATGTGCGCATGACATCGGACGGTGTGTATGTGCTCAGCCACAACAGCACCGTTGTGCTGGAGGACGGTACCGAGCTTGAGGTGGCATCCCATACCTTTGCCGAACTGACTGCACAGCCTCTCAAAAACAAAAAGACGAAGGATAAGGTTTATCTTTGCACCTTCAAACGCTACCTTGAAATCATGAAGGAGCATAACATGGTTTGCTTTATTGAACTCAAGGGCGATTTTGACGACAGTCAGGTTAAGGATATTTTTACCATTGCCGAGGAAACCTACGATTTGCAAAAATGCATTCTGCAGTCCTTCAGCTTTGATAATCTTCTGAAGGCTCGCGAGCTGTTCCCCGAATTGCCCCTGATGCTTACCTACGGTGCCAACGATACGAATTATGAGCGCTGCTTCGAATACAACATCTCCATTGATGCCGATTTTAATGTTGCCACCGAAGAAATGGTGAAAGCATTCCATGAAAGAGGCCTTGAAGTCGGTGTGTGGACGGCTAACCTCTATTCCGTTGTTTGCTACAGCAAGAGCCTTGATGTGGATTATATTGAATCCGACGTGTATGCATAATGGCAAATATTATTGAAATTACGGATTTTTCCGATCCTGCACTGGATGTGTTTGCCAGAATGTCCGAAGCACAGCTTCTTGACCGTGACAAGGGCGTAAATGCCATGTTCATTGGCGAGAGCCCCAAGGTTGTGGAAAGAGCACTGGATTACGGCTATGAGCCCGTTTCTTTGCTGCTTGAGCCCAAACATATTACCGGCGAGGCAAAGGGCATTGTGGAGCGGGTAGGGGATGTTCCCGTGTTTACCGCTCCCTTTGAGGTGTTAAAGCAAATAACCGGCTTTCCGTTAACCAGAGGTGTCCTGTGTGCCATGCGGCGCAAACCGCTCCCCAAGGTAGAAAGCGTGATTCAGAATGCCAACCGAATTGCCGTGCTGGAAAATGTGATGAATCCTGCCAATGTGGGGGCTGTGTTTCGCTCCGCTGCGGCACTTGGCTTTGATGCTGTCCTTCTGACCTCCGGCTCCTCCGACCCGTTTTATCGCCGTGCCATTCGGGTGAGCATGGGTACGGTATTTCAAATCCCGTGGACTTATCTGGACGGAGAGGAATACGCCATTCCGCAAAATGTGATTGATTTGCTGCATCAAAACGGCTTTGTAACGGCCGCTATGGCGCTTTCGGATGATTCGGTAGGGATAGATTACCCCGACTTGCGCAATGCGGAAAAACTGGCCGTGGTGCTGGGAACAGAAGGGGACGGCCTTGCCGCCAGAACGGTTGCAGCTTGTGACTACACCGTCAAAATCCCCATGGCCAACGGGGTGGACAGTTTAAATGTTGCCGCTGCCTCCGCCGTGGCTTTTTGGGAGCTTCACAGAAGATAATATACGAACCGATTCCGGATGGATTTTCTTGATGAGGGTGAAAGTATGAATATTTTGGTTTTCCTTGGTATCATTGCAGTGATGATTGCCATTCTGGCAGTTGTTACGGGCTATGTGGTGTTTCGGGTAGGTATACTCCCCAAACGGGTAAAGAAGCCCGAAACGATTCCTTACAAGATTGAACGGGCCAAGATTCGCAAAATCAATAACGATTATCTGTATTCTCTCAATCCCGAGGATATTTCCCGGGTAACCGATGACGGGCTTACACTCAGGGCATGGTATGTGCCTGCGGAAAAGCCCTGCAAACGCTTT
>JAZRWZ010000162.1:0-6112 GCA_045599985.1 Acutalibacteraceae bacterium
TATTCGTCAATGGCGCCGGTATAAATCACCCTGCGGGCAACAGATTCGTATTCGCCTTTGTTTTTCAGGTAGTCCACACCGGTTCTTACTTCAATGCCCTCAAGCATATTTTCAATCATTTTGGTGTAGCCGCCAACGGGAATGCCCTGATACAAAGCGTTGAAATAGTTGTTATCAAAGGTGAAGCGCACCGGCAGGCGTTTGATGATGAAGGCGGGCAGCTCCCGGCAGGGGCGGCCCCACTGCTTTTGGGTGTAGCCCTTCACCAGCTTTTCGTAAATATCGGTTCCCACAAGGGAAATGGCCTGCTCCTCAAGGTTCTGCGGCTCACCGATTCCGGCGGATTGCTTCTGCTCCTCGATTTTTGCCCTTGCCTCCTCGGGAGTGACCACACCCCACATTTTGTTGAAGGTATACATATTGAAGGGCAGGGAATACAGTTCCCCCTTGTAGTTGGCAACGGGAGAATTTGTGAATCTGTTGAACACGGCAAAACGGTTTACAAAATCCCACACCTGCCTGTTGTTGGTATGGAAAATGTGGGCACCGTATTTGTGAACATGGATTCCCTCCACGGTTTCGGTGTATACATTGCCGCCGATATGATTCCTGCGGTCTATCACAAGCACAGATTTGCCCGCATCCCGGGCAAGGCGGGCAAAGGCCGCGCCGTAAAGGCCGGCACCTACAATCAGATAATCATACATCATTCTTACCTCAAAAACTCTTATCGTATTTTACACCGAAAAATTTTGCTTTCAAAAATGCGGTTCCTTTTTTAAACCAATCCACCTTTTCCATGCTGACAACGGGGATTTCGCGCATCTCGTCTTTTTTTAAGCGGCCCCGGGTGAGCATGGCATCCAGCCACACATTAAACAGAATCTCGGACACCCGACCGGGGTACCGCTTTTGGAAGGCATCCATGGCGGATTCGTCCACACGGCTGCGCAGCTCAAACAGAATATCAAAAAGCCATGTGCAGTAGTCACCGAGCAGTTCTTTTTCCATAATCATCATGTTGAACATATAGCCGTATTTCTTCCTGACGGCCCGGTCAAAGCTTGCCGTATAGTCGGGATATTTCTCCGCAATAATCTGCCTTGCCGTGTCCAGATGACTGCCGTCAAAGGTGTGGGCATAGTGGTCATACAGTGTTTCGATATAATACCGCCGTTTGGAAGGCACAATCACCTTGGCGCTTTCAAGCAGAGGGCACAGTTCCTGCCCCGTAAGCAGGGAATCAAAATCCCCCTTCTTTTTCAGTGAGAAATGGCGGCGGTAATGGGTCAGCCCGATGTAGGCCGCATCCAGATTTTTCCACGCCCAATAAAGCCCCGTCAATTCGCAGAAGCAGGGGTTGAGCGCGGAGATATTCTCCCCGGTGTTGTCGGCAGTATAGCCGTCGGGAACAGGCGTATCCTTTTTGTTTTCCGCCCCCACAAAAACCGGCAGATACAGGGCATCCTGCGGCATCCGGTAGGGCTTGTGTGCCGCTACAATCAGTGTTGCCGATTGGCTCATAGCTTTCCCTCCGCTTCGGGCAAAATGTGACTTCATTTTCTGACCCACTTATACAGAATTATTATAGTATAGCCCGTTGTAAAATGCAAGCAAAACCCGCTTTGCTCTTCCCCTGCCCCGTTGACAGCATTCCCGTTATGTGATAATAATTAAGTAATCAAGTGATTGCGCCCGGCAGAAAGCACCGGGTAACATACAGAGGAGGCACGGAACATGAAAAAGATTCTTTCCGCTTTGTTGGTTTTTGCCATGCTGTTTTCCCTGTGCGGGGCAGCCGTTTCGGCAGAGGAAGCACCGCTTAATTATGTGCTTTTGGGGGATTCCATTGCCCGCGGCGCAGGGGTGCTTAACCCGGACGAGGCCTGCTACGGCCTGATGGTGGCCAATACCAACGGCTACCGTTATGTGAACCACGGCATAGACGGCTACACCTCCGCCCGGCTGCTGACCCTGCTGGATAAAGAAGAGGTACTGACCGATGTGAAAAATGCCGATATCATCAGCCTTTCCATCGGCGGCAACGACTACCTGACCTCCAACCTGCTCAAGCTCCTGTTTGATGCCGAAATCACCCACAAAATGGATACGTTTTACGCCATCCGGGATTCTTTTTATCAGAATTTCAGTGCCATTATTGAAAAAATCAAGGCCGCCAATCCCGATGCGCTGATTTTGATGCAGACCATCTACAACATGCGCCACGATTTCCTGACGGGTGTTAACGAAATCGGTGCCGAATTGCTCAATGAATGCTATCAGCGCTATCTGGATGAAAACCCCGGTGCCTATGTGCTGGTGGATGTGGGCGGCACATTAAGCGGCCGCCGGGACTGCCTGGCCATGGACACCATTCACCCCAACGGCACGGGCAACACCGAAATCGCCCGCCTGATTTTGCAGGCGCTGAAAGAGCAGGGCCTTGGCACCGCAACCGAGCCCGTTATCCTGATTGAGCCCATTGAACAGGCAGGCTTCGGCATTGCCTACTGGCTGCGGGTCATCCGCTACTACATCAATTACATTCAGACCCATTAACCGAAAAAGCAAAAACGGATTGCAGGGCACAAAGCCGATGCAATCCGTTTTTTGCTTTATTTGATTGGGCGAAGGTTGACGGTATCAACCACCTTCAGGCCGTATCGGGCGGTAATTTCCTTTGCGGCGGCAAGAGAAGCGGGGTCCCAGGCATTCACCGCCTCGTGGGAGTCGATGCCGAACACCGCGGTGCAGCCCTCCTCCCCCGCAATGCGCCAGAAGCGCTCATCGGGGTAATGGCGTTTGCCCCGGATACCGAGGAAGTTGAGTTCGAGGGGATAATCCATCCGGGCGGCAGCCCGGCAAAGGCGGCGCATCTCTTTTTCGTAATCCGCCTCACAGCCGTTCACAAAATGGAAAACATCCGGGTGAGCCACATAGCTGAACACGCCGCTTTCCATGGCGCCTATCACACAGTCCACATATTCGCCAAGGCGGTCCGGCGTAATGTGTTTACCGCCGCAGTAAAGCCCGTCCGGGTGCTCACTGCCCACAAAATGCTGGCCCAGAATCAGGTACTCGGCACCCAGTTCCCGGGCGTAATTCAACATATCGCTGAAATAGAGCGGATAGAATTCGCACTCAAAGCCGATGTGAATCTCGATTTTATCTTTGTATTCCTCCCGCAAAGCGGTAAGGGTGCGGATGTAATCCTGCGCCAGAGCCGTGGGCACACGGTAGCCGGATTCGTACCCGTCGGGGAAGCGGAAAGGCATATGGTCGGAAAAGCCGATGATTTTCAGCCCGCCCTCAATGGAGCGCTCTATGTATTCCCGCTCCGTGCCCGTGGCGTGGCCGCAGCGGAATGTGTGCATGTGATAATTGGCTATCATGAATGTCATATCCTTTGCAATGAATTGAGGGTATTGTACCACCCATAAGGTGATTTCGCAACCGTATACCCCATTATTCCCGGGGATGATTGACACTTTTCGGCAATAATGCTACTATGTTCTTTGTAAAAAACAAAAAAGTGAGGGATGACTCATGCTGCTGCATTCCGTTTTTGCCAAACTGTTTTACCGCATCTTTCCTATGTTTCTCTCCCTTTACCTCTCCCTTGCGGGCACTGCCCCTGCCGCCCCCGGCACCGACCAGCCCATTGCCCCGAAGAAGGACGGCGTGTGCGTGACCTTTGCCGCCTTGGCAGACCCGCAGATTTCCAACTATATGGCGGAGCGTTACCCCGTGTTTGAAGCCGCAGCCGCCGACTTGCACAACAATGACGGCGCTTTGGATGCCGTTATCATGGCGGGCGATATTGCCGAAAACGGGCTGGATATGGAATACCGGCTGGTGTATGACAAACTCAGCGGCCTGAACACCCGTTACCTGATTGGTACGGGCAACCACGACATCCGCCTGCGTGCCTATAACCAAACCGTGAACCGCTTCTGCACCTTTGTCAATGCGCTCAACGGTGACAACAGCGTGCAGGCTCTGAACTATTCCGAAACCGTCAACGGCTGCAAATTCATTATGCTGGGCTCCGACCGCACGGTGTTTGAGGAGGCCTATTTCAGCGATTCACAGCTCGACTGGCTGCAGAACGAGCTGGCCTCTGCCGACGGCAAGCCCGTATTTGTCATCTGCCACCAGCCCCTCAAGCTGACCCACGGCCTTCCCGATACCTGGGGCAGTCCCATTGATTCGGCAGGCAGCGTGGGTGACCGGAGCGACACCCTGCTGAACATTTTCAAGCAATTCCCCAATGTATTTTTCATTACCGGTCACCTTCACACGGGTTTTGGGCAATATACTTATGAAACCGCAGAGGGCGTATCCCTTGTGAACCTGCCCAGCCTTTGCATTAAAAACAAGGACGGGGACGAAAACGGCCCCGGCATCGGCTTCATTGTGGAGGTATATGAGCAGGAGGTACTGTTCCGCGCCCGCAATTTTGCCAAGGGCGAATGGGTGCCCGCCTTCGATTTCTCCGTTCCCGTTACCGCAGTCAAATAAACCGAAAGAAGTATGAACCATGGATTATGACGTAATCATTATCGGCGCAGGCCCCGGCGGCATTTTCACCGCCTATGAGCTGGCCAAAAACAACCAAAATCTGAAAATAGGCGTTTTTGAGTTGGGCAATCCCCTTGAAAAACGCAAATGCCCCATTGACGGGGTCAAAGTGAAATCCTGCCTGAAGTGCCCCATCTGTGCCATTATGAGCGGCTTCGGCGGCGCAGGCGCGTTCTCCGACGGCAAATACAACATCACCAACAACTTCGGCGGCACCCTGTATGAGCACGTGGGCAAGGAGCAGGCCATCGGCCTGATGCGCTATGTGGATAAAATCAACCTTTCCTACGGCGGGGAAGGCACCAAGCTGTATTCCACAGCCAACACCGCCATCAAAAAATCCTGCCTTGAAAACGGCCTGCATCTGCTGGATGCCGAGGTTCGTCACCTTGGCACGGATATCAACTATGTGGTGCTGGAAAACCTGTATAATGAGTTGAAGGATAAGGTGGATTTCCATTTCCGCTCCCCCGTATCCTCCATTTTCCCCATTGACGGGGGCTATCAGGTTCAGGTGAGAGAGGAGATTTTCACCTGCACCTACTGCGTGGTTTCCGTGGGCCGCAGCGGCAGCAAATGGATGCAGCAGGTTTGCACCTCCATGGATATCCCCACCCTTTCCAACCGTGTGGATATCGGTGTGCGTGTGGAACTGCCTGCCGAGGTTTTCAGCCACCTGACGGACGAACTGTACGAAAGCAAAATCGTGTACCGCACCGCCGGGTTTGAGGATTTGGTGCGCACCTTCTGCATGAATCCCAACGGCATTGTGGTGAATGAAAACACCAACGGCATTGTCACCGTGAACGGTCACAGCTATGAAGACCCTGCCCGGCACACCGAAAACACCAACTTTGCCCTGCTGGTGAGCAAGCATTTCTCCGTCCCCTTCCGTGACAGCAACGGCTACGGCGAAAGCATTGCCCGCCTTTCCAATATGCTGGGCGGCGGCGTTATCGTGCAGCGCTTCGGTGACCTGGTGCGCGGGCGCCGCAGCACGGAAAGCAGAATTCAGGAGGGCTTTATCACTCCCACGCTGGCCGCCACTCCCGGCGATTTGAGCCTTGTGATTCCCAAGCGTATTCTGGACGGCATTATCGAAATGATTTATGCCCTTGATAAAATCGCCCCCGGCACCGCCAACGATGACACCCTGCTTTACGGTGTAGAGGTAAAATTCTACAACATGGAAGTGGAGATTGACGGCAACCTTGAAACCTGCAACAACGGGCTTTACGCCATAGGCGACTGCTCCGGCGTGACCCACTCCCTTTCCCATGCCTCCGCCAGCGGCGTGCACGTGGCAAGGCACATCTTATCCCGCGTGGGCAAATAAATACCGACACAAT
The DNA here is from genome assembly GCA_045599985.1 of Acutalibacteraceae bacterium. Taxonomy (GTDB): domain Bacteria; phylum Bacillota; class Clostridia; order Oscillospirales; family Acutalibacteraceae; genus CAG-177. The sequence goes on from JAZRWZ010000162.1 coordinate 5,931, forward strand.
CGAGTAGGGCGGAATTTCTCCGCCCTCTCACACCACCGTGCGTGCCGTTCGGCACACGGCGGTTCGGTTCTCTGTCACATATTGTTTCAACGCTTCTGCTTTTTCAAATCTATGACTTCCTGCATTTGACCTCATATACGTTTCGGTTACTTTGCATATCAATTCTGAGCAGAACATCTTTT
>JAZRWZ010000163.1:0-13596 GCA_045599985.1 Acutalibacteraceae bacterium
ACCGTCGGTGTAAAGGAAAACATCGTCAAAACGCGAATATTCTTTTGCATCAGGTGCCGACGGGTCAATGGTAAATGTAATCACAGCAAACAAGGCACCACCTGTGCCGGGGTTCATATTGAATCTACTGGTCAGCTTGTCGCCGGTGTTCACTACACTGCCCACACTGCCGTTTGCAAGATTGTAGGAGTTATCAAGCCAACGGTACCAGGTGAAAACGGGCGTAATACAGGCAGGCAGCGGAACCGTGGGGTTCAGCCGCGCTTCAACCGTGCAGCTGCCGTCCAACCAGTTGCTTGAAATCAAGTTTAAGTTTGCGCTCAGCTTACCGTTCCAGCGTTTGTTGGCGCTGACCAGGTCATCCGCCAGAATTACGGGAATACCTACATTGGCAGCGTTGATGATTTCCTCCACCTTTTTGGGTGTAATATCGTTGCCGCTGAAGCGAGCGTGCACGGCACGGGTATCCTCACGGCCGGCTTCCTTACTGTCGCTGTCCTCCACCTGCATGGAGCCATCGAGACGGGTCATATATTCCCGGCGAATGATACCGCCCAAAACAGGCTGATTACGACTACCTTCGGGCAATGTATAACCACAAACGGAATAGTAGGTGTCACCGATGTTGGTGTAAAGCATGCCGTCCATGGTGTTGTCGTTATAGTCGGCTATCTGCTTGCCGCCCTCATCCCGGGTGTTCATGTTATCGGTGGAGTCACCAATGTAGATAAGGTCATACTTCTCCACCAAATCATCCATGTTGCTCACAAATTCGCCTGCCGCCATGGTGTGGATAACAATGTGCTCGGCATCATTCTTCAGGCGGTCTGTTTTGATGGAGCCGTCATTGTAGTTTATCCAGTTATAAATCTGGTCAACGGTAATGGCGGATTTGTTGGTGTTGGGCTCAATTTCCAACACATCAATCTTATCCTTGGTGTAAAGGTCCATGCGGCCGGGGTAGTTGATGATGCAGCGGATAGCGGTTGCCATGGAGATGATTCTGGGAATCTTCTCACTCTCCGCCATGAAGGGGTCCTTGACCATGCGGATGCCGTTTTCGGAATCAATCTCATCCGTTACGGATTTATAACTCTCCGCATTCACACCGTCCAGAGGCTTGTTGAACAAGGGTGTCACAAAATTCTTGCAGCCTGCAAGGTCGGAGCTCTTGAAGTAATATACAGGGCCGTTCACGCCGTGAGTAACGGCACTGCCCTCACGCACGGTCAGGTTGGTGATGGCATAGGAGGTTGCTGCCGGGTTAGCCACATCGGGGCAGTTCTGGTCAAGGCGCAGGTAATATTTGCCGGGAGTTTTAAACTGATTGACCCCTATCAGGTTGGTACTGTCGCCAAGGCGGAAGGTAGCCTCGTAATAATAGAGTGTTTCGCCGTACTCGTTGGTAATGGCTTTAGAGCCTGTTGTGTTGATAACACTGGCATACTCACCGTAACCGTCATCCAACAGGAAGAAGAACTGAGTTATTAAGTTGGTGGAGGTAAAGGAGATGGTGTAATGCTTGGCACTCTCCATGGTGAAGTAAAGCGGAAGCTGAGCAGTCACCTCGTTATGGTTACTTCCGGTTTTATTGGCCATATAGTCGCCCGTGACGGCAAAGGTGTTGTCATCCCTCTTCTCGATGTTATAGGAGAGATAGCCGGTTGTGGCATTGACCTGACCGCTCAGGGAGGTGCCGGTGGTTGTCAGAAGGTTACCGAAGGCACTGTCATTTCGCAAAGCCAGCAGATTGGAGCAGTTGGCACAGGAAATATCCGTGTCATAAATCATGGGCTTCTTGTACTCACTGACCGCCTTCAGAATCGCCGTTTTGGCTGCATCGGAAAGGTCAAAGTCATAGGGAACCACGCCGCCGTTGTTGGGATTAAAGCCGCCGGAAATCACAATCATATCGGCGGAATAAACCAAATCCGGGTTCCGGTTGAGTTCCGTGGTGGTAACGGTGTTTACCACCACATTGATTTCGTCCATTTCCTTGCAGTCCAGGGAATAGCGCTTGAACCACTCGTTATTGGTAAACCAGTTGTTGGCATAAATCAGGTTGCTGTAAACCGTGTATTCCTGACCGCCTATGGTCTTTGCTTCAAACAAATAATTACCGTTACCCGAGCCAACATAGCGAAGGTAGGTGTTGCCCATATCCTTAAAGGCACCGGGGGTTTTGTCGGTTTTTGCCGTAAAGCGGGCAGCATCGGTTTTGGTGGTGGCGATGAAATAGGGTGTTTCCACACTCCACACGGGAGAAACGCGCTTCACCTTACCTGCGGTGTAGTAATTCTGCGTCACATCCAGAATCAGGTCCTCCTCCCCTGCAAGGCCCAAAAATACCATACCGTCACCGGCGGGCTTGTAGATGGCCGTGCCTTCGGGAATCACGGAACTGCTGTCGGGAGGAATCAAATTGAAGTCCAGGTCGGCAAAGTATGCGTCGTCATTGTCCTCCGCCGCATTGGAATAGGTGTGATTCACTTCGTCAAGGGAAAGCTTGAATGCAAAATTGTTGAAGGTGAATTCTTCATCTACCGTATGGTTGGTAAACATCTTCAGGCTGAGGGCGGACATCAGGGAATTGGTCTCTTTCGTAATTGAACCGGTGCTCGCAGTCAAATCTCTTTTGAATTCCGCCGGGGCGCCGGGGCCCTGCTTAAAGGAATTGCCTATCAAAGCCCAGTTGTCGTAGAAATACAGAACGGGAAGGCCGTAGTGCGACGCCTCAATTGCCGTGTGGCTGCCGCTGACGGGCTGATAGGAAAGGCGGTATGTTTTGCCCGTGGGGTTGGCAAACATAAGCTCAACCATGGGAACAAAACCGCCGGTAGCCTTGCTCCAATCCAGCGTGCCGTTCACACGGAACAAATCGGAAGCGGGCTCATAGGTGATTTCCACACCGTAGTTGTCGGATTTATCCCAGCGGTAGATGCTGTCGCTCTGCCGGGTCCAGCCGCTGCCGGGGGTCATCACGCAGGCGGCAATATCCGGCTCGGATGCTTCCATCTCATACAGGCTCACCTCATAGGTGGCATTCGTATACTCAACATTATCCGCATTCTGCTTGCTGGTCCAGAATTGCAGCTGAAGCTGGCTGTAGCCTTCGGTTACATAAGCCTCACTGTAATTGGTGGTATTTGCCCTGAACTCCCAACTCTTCTTCACACTGGCGGAAGTAACATAGTCTTCAATATACACAAAACCGCTGTTGGTGGAGAAAGAGCCTCCGGTGTTTTTCAGTTTCATCCAATACACCTTATCACCGGAGTTGACCGGGTCAAAGCGGAAAATCGTGAAGGAGGTGGTGGAGCTGTTTTTGTCATACCTGCCGTTGATGGTCATGGTGCCGTTGGCGGGAGAATAGGTTAATTTCAAACCGTGAATGGTTCTGACATAACTGTTGTGGGCATTTGTCGCACTGGCCCAGTTATCGGCACCCACCGAATCACTCTTATCCGTCGATTTGCAGCCATCCATCATGATGGAAGCCTTCAGATAGTCATAGTTTTTGGCCTTGTGAAACTGCAGTTTAAAACTGTAATCCGTAAATGTGACGCTGGTGTCGGTATTCCAACTGTAATAGAGTCCCAGGTCAAAACCGATAACAGAAGCATTGGAATACAGAGTTTTTGCGCCGTTAACATCGTTATGGTAAAAGGTGGAATTGGCGGTCTCGCTGAAACTGCCGGGGTATGCGTTAAAACCTGTTTTACCGTTTTTATTATAGGTTCTGTCGTTGTAAATATAGGCAGTAACACAGGTGCCGGTGTCGCCTCTGTTTAATGTGCCTGTGGGAGCGGACTGCACATACTCATAAAACTCTTTTTCGGTGTTATTGAATGGGAACACCAAAAAACAAGGTTTGGCGGAAGCGATTGATTTATCAATGATACCGTTAAGGGTAAAGGTTTTTGCAACAGAGTCGTAGGTGGCTGTAACATCGGTAGCACCGCTTTTAGCATTGAGATTGTATTTGTTGTTGCCCAAAGGCTTCCACTGCTTGGAGCCATAGGCATTAATCTGAATGTTGGCGGTAATCAGGTCATCGTCCTTGGTTTCCTTCATGGTAAGCTTGAAGGAGTAATCATTGAAGGCAGGTTCTTCATCGCCCTCAAAGTCATAATAGAAGGACATGGAAAGGCCGATTTTCTTGTAGTAGGAGTTGATGCTGTAATCATCAACGATATCAATGTAGTTGGCAATATAGTTGGGATCTTCGGCGGAGAAATTTCCCGCAAAGTTGTTGGCAGAGTTCACATCCTCCGTATTATCCAGCTTGCCGCCGTGGAAAAGGTATGAGGTGGGCACGGCGTCACCGGCCAAAGAACCGCCCAGCATCTCACAATTCAAATTGTAGAATTTACCGTCCGGGTTGTCATAATTGAACTTAATCAGGTTCACGAAATATTTGGTGGCATAATCGTGACTGACAGCGCCGTTCAGGTTGAAAATACCCGTAGCAATATCGTAGGTGGCGGAAACACCGCAGGCATCAAAGTGGAAAATGCCGCCGCCCATATACTGCCAGTGGCGGGTAGAGTTACCCTCGGTCCACTTGCGGCTGTCCTCGGCGATATACTTGCCGATAACATCGGTGTAGGCATAGATTTCGGCATCAAGGTCGTAGCCGTCCCCTGCACCAACATATTTGTATTCGGCGTTGAGCGTGTAGCCGCCGCCTTCCTGCTCGGTCAGTTCACCCTTTTGATTGGTAAAGGGTTCAAAGTCCTCCAGCACAATGGCATTGGGGCCTCTGTCATCCGCTGCCGTCCAGGGGTAAGTCTCACGGTAATCCTCAACAGAACCCTTTAAAGGCGCGGCACCGGGGTCACTGCTTGTGCTCAGCAAAGAGTTGTATTTGGTGAGAAAATTCTTGCGGTTGGCAAAGGTTTTGTAGGAGCCGAGATTTTCCGTCCAATCCGGTTCGGAACCGCCCACATAGTAGCCCATGGTGCCGTAATCGGTATCGGGCACTACCTCCAGAATATTAAAACTTTCTCCTGATTGTTTCTTGGCGGACTTCATGGTTTTGATGTAGTCAAAAGTCTCGTAAGAAAAACCGGGAACAGAAAAAAGATAGGATGTTGCAAGAATTGCTGCCACCATCACAGCGGAAACACTGCGGGTCAGTTTCTTGTTCGTGCAAAACTTTTTCATCCGTTCATGCTCCTTTCCAAAAAGAAATCTGCGGCCTCACAGCCGGGCTGCTGAGCCTATGTAAAGGCTTTTGCCTTTTCATTTAATGGTAGTTACAAGAAAAATCGCGAAATCGCTGTTAGAAAAATCTTTGGGTCAATTCACATCAGTCAAGAATCGCCAGATCGTTGGGCCGTTCAATGTATTGAAGCATGGCCTCGCAGTTGGTAAAGTAAACGGGAGAGGCGTTACAGGTAATGGTACGGGTCAGTTTAAAGGTTTCACTGCCCACCTTCACCTCCAGGTCGGCAATCACAAAGTTCATGCGGCCGTGGTTGGGTACCTCGGTACGGATGGCAATATTTTTGATATCCGTGCTCAGTTCAATGTTGTCGTTATGTGTGTCATCAAAGTTGATGTGGTCACCGAATTTCACGGAACTAAGAATTTTATAAGTCCAGCCGGTGTTATCTGCCTTTCGGTTCAGGCAATAGATGTTATCGGCGGAGTTATCAAAAAACAGGTACTGGTTGCCGTTGGTGGAGGCTGCACCGTATGCCACACAGTTGCGGATACGGGGCTCCAGCAGGGAGTCCATAATGGAATAAGCTTCGCGTTCAGCGGTGGTAACACCCGTTTCGGTGTAAGTGGGAGAGTTCACACAGCTGATTACCCGGTTGCGGGTGTATGCCTTTTCGCCCACCTCAATGGTCATGTTAATGGTAACAAACTTTACGGGCATGGCGTTCACGTTGCTGTCGGGCTCCACGGTGAATTCACTGACACAGTCACACAGCAGGTTTTCCTCCGTGGCTGTGGGGGTAACAGCGGTCATGCCGTTTTTCCATGTGTAGGAGTTGAAATACAGGCTCTTGCTCTCGGGAATAAAGCGGAAGCTGTATACCATATTATCTCTTTCGTTTCGCACACGCATAATATGGTCGGCAGAATCAACGCTGATTTCGTTGCAGTCGTTAAAATACTGCTCCACCTGCGCCATAACCACCTGCGAGCGGTACTGCACGGTGTTCTGCTTGGTCACCTTGGTGTAAACATTACTGCCGGAGTTTATGAAAAACAGAATGGCAAGGGACACGGCAGAAAGCATGGCAAACGCCACAATCAGCTCTATGAGCGAAAAACCTTTGTTGTTTCGTTTTTTCATACGGCACTTCCTTTCTTAAAGGAATGCATTCCGGTTTTATGGTAAAGAGTCAGCACATAAGTGCCGCCGCCCTCCAAAGTAAACTGCTCACTGGCCGTATCGGCACCCATCAAGGATACAGCCGTGCCGGCGGTAATCGCATTGCAGTATGCCACTGCCCCGGTATCTCCCCTGAATTTTACCTCAATGGAAGTTAACTGAGAAACCCCGGTGCCGTCATGCGTGGTGATATTCAAAAGGCGATTTCCCAAAACCACACTTTCAAGCACCACATCATCGGTTCTGTCATCCTCTGTACCGTTATCCTTCACAACGGAGGCAACATACTCATTGTGAGTGCTGTCAAATTCAATTCTGGCATAGCAGCTGCGGCCGCTCAGGTTAAACACCTTGCACTCCGCAAATACATTATCCAGTCCCGAGGCGGCTTTTTTGGCACGGGCGTTGTATACCGCCGAAAAGCCCGCGGAACCGACGGAAACAGCGGCAGCCAGAATGGCAATCACCACAATAAACTCAATCAAAGTGAAGCCGCCGTTATGTAATTGAGTTCTCCGTTTGGATTTCATGCGCTTCACCTCAATCATCAACCTTTTTTCTGGTTGCTGATGGCAACCAGTTCATTTATGCTCCATGCCACATTACTGTCGGCGGAGGAGGCATCAAAATCCTTAAAGAAATAACTGATTTTTCTCTTGATGGGTTCGCCGTCAACCATAACGTTGTCGCAAATGCCGTTGTAGGCAGCGGTAACGGAGTTGCTGCTGCAGGTGATGCCGTTGGCCACGGTAACGGAACCGCCGCTGACGATAACGCCGGTGAAATCCTTGCTCACGGTGATGTCGCCGTTGCAGATGATGATGTTCACATCGCCCTCGGGGTCAACGGAATCATTATAAGTAAAGCTGGCGGCGTTCACCACAAGGCCTCTCAATTTGGAGCCGTTGTAGAACTGCAGCACCTCGTTGGGAGTCTGCTCGGCCAGAGCATCGGAATCCACCAACTGAGTGTAAACGGAATAAGGCGTGTAACCCACATCCAGATAACTGCGGGAATCATACAGCTGCTCGGATGTGAAGCCTTCAAAATCCGGGAAGGAGGTGGAAAGGGAGGCACACAGGGAGGCAAACTGACGGTTATAGGAATCGCAGGTAAGCGTGGAGATTTTTTCGGAGTTTTCTTCGGGATTGCAGATGGTGTAGCCGTTGGCCGTTACCAGATAACCGCCCTTGGTCTTGAACATGGTGTTGGCGGCCTTGGTAACCTTAATATAGTCATCTACCTTGCTCTGATTCTTGGAGAAATAGTCGCGGAAATATTCACTTCTGTGCTCGGGAGTATCAAAATCAAGGAAGAAATAAATTACTTTTTGAGTGTTGGTGCCCGCAATATTAACCACGCGCACATCCTCTTTTACGCCGTATTGGGCAAAGGTTTTGCTTAAGCCCTCGGGTCTGGCTTCCACATTCAGCCTTACGGAGCCCTGAACGATGGGCTCACTGCTCACGGAGGGGTTGGATTCCACCATGCCGCCGCTAACATAACTCAACTGATCCACGGGGGCAAGGTACGCATCCTCGTTGGCCTGGCTGGAAATGGATTCGCCCATGGGCACATAGGCGCTGGTCATGGCATCAAAGGTAGTGGAGTCTCCGATGTAGGCAACACCGGCAATATTCATCTCCGTCAGGTTTGCGCCGAGTTCAAGCTTGGTGTTCTGTGCATTGGAAATAATGGAGCTGCTGCGGTAGGAATCCTCTTCATCATAACCGAATCCGAAGAATTTTCCGCCGATGGCAGCCTCGGCATTGGTGCCGTTGAGCACAAGGTCGTTGGCAAGGTAAGTGTTGCCCAAAACGGAAACCCTGCGGCGGTCATTCACCGTTATGGTGCTGGCCCACACGGAGGCATCCTCCGCAATGGTGAAGGAGGGCGCGGTATCTTTTGCGGCAGAAAGCTCAAGGTTCACATCGGTTTTGCAAATCATGGTGCCGTTGGTTACGGTAAGAGCACCGCCAACGGGAATATTCGTTTTGCCGGAGTAGGAGTTGCCGGAAAGCACAACGGGAGCACCGGCGGAGATGTTCAGCGCCTTGTCGGCCACCACCGTGTAGTTGGGCAGACCCTTGATGGCGTAGTTTGTGAGCGCCTTGGTAATATCGGGGCAGGAAAGGGTTATATCACAGCTGATGCTTGTTTTGCGGATTCCGTCAAAGTATTCCACCGTCAGGTCGTGCAGGCTGATGGAATAATCTTCATTTTTTACAACGTCACCGCAGGTAAGATTCACCGTGGCACCGTCTTTACGGGTATCCGTTACAAGGCTGCCGATGATGTTGGGGTTAATGCGGTAACTGGTGGAGCCGGTAATGGGCACAAACAGCTGCAGGTCACCGGCAGGGTCTTTGGCCATGGAGGGGTCGGCGCAGTAGGCGATGATGGTATTCTGATAAGTCTTTTTGAATTTGCGCTCCACACCGGTGCCGCTCACGGAGTAATCGGGCATGGTGGCGGCATAGGCAGCGGAAACACCGTCCGAAACCACGTTCTGCAGGGAGGCACGCACCTCTTCCAGCACGGATGTGGCATCATAGTAGTTCTCCTTGCCGGCCTTTTCTGCCACCTTCATGGAGTAAGCCGTGTAGGAGGAGACCAACAGAAGAGAGGCCAAAATGGACATAAAGCTAACGGCAACAATCACCGTAACCAAGCCCGAGCCTTTATTATTATGTAATAAAGATTTTAGTTTCTTCATAGTTGCCTCCGAAGCAATCTGTATTTTTGCCAAAGAAATCAGCCGGTCAGCTTGGTGCCCGTGTATTCGTACAAAGGCTCCTCGCCGGCAGCAAAGGCGGTACCCTCTTTAAAAATCTGAATGTTCACATTCCAGATGCGGGTCATGGGGCTGTGGGATACGATATCGCCGGTGATTTTGGATTCACTGGGCGTGGACCACATGCCCGTAATAATCTGATAACTCAGGTGCCCGTCGGGCAAATCCTTGCCGGTTACCAGATTGCGCCCGGCGTTGGTATAAACGGAATCGTCGTTTTCCATATCAATATTGGTGCGCTTCATGGAGATGCTTGCCAGATACCCGTCCTCATACACGCTCAGTATGCTGGGGTTTTCGGTCAGCATGGATTTGCCGTTTTGCGCCATGGCCTGCTTGATGATGAAGAACTTCATCTTTTCGTCGCCCGTGTTGTTGATGACGAATTCATCAATATCGGTGTGCTTCACGGCACTGTCAAACGTGTAGTTGGGGAAATACATGATGTAGGCACTGGTGACCTCCCCCTCCTCCACCGCGTGGCCGCTGGGGAACACGGCAAAGCTCATCTTGATGGGGTAGGAATAGGCGGCGCCGTTCTTGGCATAGGTGTAGGTGTATTCATACACCACATCCACATACACCTTTCTGATGCCGTTGGCCGTCACGGAGCTGGCGTTGATGACGATATTGCGGTCCTTGGTTACGGTCTGGTCAAAGGGCACGCCCTTGTTCTCGGCCTTAAACAGGTTATCTGCCGCAATGTCGGGGTTGGAAGCCTCCGTGGAGTTCTGTGAGAACACGCCGGTCATGTCGGTGTATTCCACCACATCCTTGGCATTGATGGCGTGCAGCTTTTTGGGGTTACCCGAAGCATCGGTATCCGTCGGCTCGGAAAAGGTGATTTTAGCGTCATACTTGCCGCCGCCGGCGGTGATGTTTCTCAGCTTCACGATTCTGTCGCTGCCGTCGGCCACGGTGGATTCCAGTGTGGTGCCCGTCAGCATACGGTCGGCAGGGTCGCGGAATTCACAGAATTCCTCAATGGTGCAGGTTTTGATGGTCTCCTGCACATTCTGGCAGGCCATGGATGCCTCACCGGCATTGCGGGCCTTCTGGGTGTTGGTGGCCGAGGTGATGAATGCGTGAATAATGGGCGCGGACACCACCGCCAGAATGGCAACGGACGCAATCAGCTCCACCAAAGTGAAACCTTTGTTATTCTGTTTTAATCGTTTATGTTCGGAAGCTCGCATAGCTTAACCTCCATAGATATCTTTTGGCGCAGCCGGATTATTCGGTGGGTCTGGAGTTGGTGGCGAAGGGGTCTGCCACACCGAAGTTCACCTTGGGCAGAGGCACGGGCACATAGTCGCCGCTCTCGCACTCGATGTAATACTTGGTCAGGCCGATAACCGTGGAAAGGGTGGATTTGCCCGCATCGTAGGTGGCGGAAACGTTATCTATCACGGTCAGGTCGCCGGTTTTCTCATAAACAAACTGCAGGTACTGCTTAAGCTGTGCATAGTTCATGGTGCCGCTGGTGGTAATGGATGTGCTGTAAGCGGTCACGGTCTGCACCTTGTCATCAATAATGCATTCAAACTGGCGCACCATAACGGGCACACCGTAGGAGATACTGGTCATGTCGCTGCCCACGGCGTTATTGAGGGTCATCATGTAGGCCAGGAAATCTTCTTCCTTCACGCCGAAGGGAAGCTTTGCCAGGTTCTCGGTAATGAATGCCTTGGAATCGGCAATGCCCTGCTCATACTTGCGCAGATTGTCGTTGTATTCCTGAAGCTGGCTCAGGTAGGCGGATTGGGTGCCGATTTTGGCATCCAGTTCCTCATTCTTGGCAGTAAGCTTCTGGTAGCCCAAATAGTAGCCGAGGAAGAATATCAGCACGCCTACAACACCGGCCAACAGGTTACGCTTTTTTTCGTCCATGTTTTTCATTTGCAAAGCACCTCCTCAGCAATTAGTCAATATCCGTACTGGCTTCCGTGGCGGGAGCAGTGGTGGTTTCGGTAACGGGAACGGGGTAAGCGCAGGTTACGGTAAAACTGACCTGCGTAATGCCGGATTTGTCGCCGCTCTTGGTCATGGGGCTGACGGTCAGCACATCAAAGCTCTCGAAGGAGCGAAGCTGACGAACCACGTTGGCGGCATTCTCAAAGTCGGGCACCGTCACGGTAAGGGTGATACCGTCGGTGGTGCACACGGCGGAAAGAACAACGATTTCGGAGGGCATCTTCTGCTCCAGCTCGGTGAAGAAAGCGTAGAGCTCGGCGTGTTTGGTCACGGTGCTCTCCATAAAGTCATTAAGCTGAATCTGGCCGTTCTGGTAGGTGACATAAGCGGTGTATTTGCCCTCGGCATCCACAATGTTCATCACATCGGCATCCAGCTGCTTCAATTCGCGGGATTTGAGCAGGTAGGAGATTCCGGAGGAGCCCACAAGCAGAACGGCAAGGAACACGGCAAAAGCACCGATGACGAAACCGAGATTCTTTTTGATTTTTTCGGCATTCTCGCTGCCGTTGGCCTTGGCCAGATACTCCTTGGGGAGCAAATCCATGGGAGATACGGAAGCACCGATGCAGCCGATGTAGGTGGAAATGCTGCCGATGGAGTTTGCAAAACCGGCCAGTTCGCTGACATCCTCAAGCAGGAGGGCCTCGGCACCCACGGCGGAGCAAATCTGCTCCTTCAGCCCGGCAATGTGAGCACAGCTGCCCATGAGCACCACGCGGGTGATTTCACGGTCGCCGTTTTTACTGCCGCGGAAGTAGTCAAGGCTGCGGGCGATACCGCTTACCAGACGGGAAAGGGAATCGGAAACATTGGCATCGGATTCCGCGCCGCCTTCGATGCTCAGCTCGTTCAGAGCGGCGAGGTAATCATTCTGCCCTTTATCCATCATGTAGCGGGAAACCACATCGTCACCGCCGAAGGCAAGGGAGCGCTGCATGAGCAGGTTGCCGTTATCGGTAAATGTGACGCAGGAGAAGTCCGGGTCCACGGTGATGAACATATCCACGCCTTCACCGTGAATGCTCTTGAGCACCTGATACTGGGAGTTCCCTGCAAAGTCAATGCTCTTGATGGTAAGGCCGGAGAGATTGGCCAAGTCTATGTACTGCTCCACCATGGCGATGGGAACGGCTGCAACAAGCACGCGGCATTCATCCGCAGTCTGCTCCAGAACGGTGGAGGAAACAACATATTTACTCACATCAATGGGGAAGTAATCTGACGCATTGGTAGCAACAATGTTTTTCACCTGATCCTTCTTCACGGGAGGAAGCGAAACCTCACGGTTGGGAATCTTGGAAGAAGCAATGGAAAAGATAACATTGTTGGTGGTGATGATGTGCTTCTCCAGCTCGCTCTTCAACACATCGGAAAGAGCTGTGATATCAAAAATCTGACCGTCAACCACAGCATTTTCGGGCGTGGCAAAGAAGAAGCAATCACTGATAGAGTAAGCCTTCCCCTTCTTTTCGGAGACGGCCACCTTCACAACGCGCTTACCCACTTCAATGTTTAACAATTTGGCTGCCATAAATGTGTTCACCCTTCACAAATATATATTTTGCGGGAATATATTATTTTTATTTAAATACATAGTATGATTTTCGACAGAAAAATTTGTAAATTTTCTGTGAACTTTTTGTTAATTTTTGTTCATTAATCCGAATTCGCATTAAAATTCCGGCTTTGTTCTTCACGAGAATAAATTTGAAATAAAATCTCATGTAGAGCAAGCGCATTGTGACTTGCCATTTCCTTCACAATCAACTTTTCTTCCTTCCCCTTGAGGGGAAGGTGGCGAGCTTGCGAGACGGATGAGGTGTTTGTGTAGGGCAAGGCCGGGAAAGTTTTCAATTTTCGGTTTTCAGGAGAAGCGGGGTTGAGAAACACGAAATATGAAATCTGAAATATGAAATCCGGGAGACGAGTTTTCAGTTTGCTGTCCTTCCTTCCCCCTCGGGGGAAGGTGGATTGCCGATAGGCAAGACGGATGAGGGGTTCGTGTAGGGCAAGAACACCGTGTCTTGCCGGATTTGCCGCAGGCAAATGGAAATTTCATCCATCCGTCAGGCTTCACACGGCGTAACGCCGTGCCGGTAAGCGCAGGTGCGCTTACCCTACACGCAATTTCTACGAAGTACAGCCCATTCCGTGTAGGGCAAGACCACCGTGTCTTGCCGCATCCTTCGCAAAACAACTTTCCTACCTTCCCCTCAAGGGGGAAGGAAGGAGATAAAGCCGAAAGCTCGTTTCCATTCACACAACAACAACGGTAAGCGCAGGTGCGCTTACCCTACACGCAATTTCTACGAAGTACAGCCCACCTCGTGTAGGGCAAGACCACCGTGTCTTGCCGCATCCTTCGCAAAACAACTTTCCTGCCTTCCCCCGGGGGGAAGGTGGCAAGGCGGAACGCCTTGACGGATGAGGGGTCGTGTAGGGCAAGACCGGGAAAGTTTTCAATTTTCGGTTTTCA
>JAZRWZ010000164.1:0-4285 GCA_045599985.1 Acutalibacteraceae bacterium
AACGGCACTGCCGCCCGCCCGGATGAAACCGTGTCGGTTCCTCATTCATCGACTGACGCGGGAACCCTCTATGCCGTGTGGAAATATGACCATGAGCACGATTTTGAGGTGACAAAGGCGGCGGTTGCCGCAACCTGCACCGAAGACGGCAGAACAGAGGAAAAAACATGTAAGATCTGCGGATATAAGGATGTTCAGGTCATCCCCGCGGCGGGCCATTCCTGCGAATTTGCCAAAATCGGCGATGAATATGTGGCGCAATGTGCCGAGCATGATTATTACGCTCATCTCTGCTCCAAAAAATCGGGTGAGCTTACCGTATGGAGCGAAGACGAAGCCTGCAGCGGTGTTGAATACATGAGCAACGGAACAACATGGATAAATGAGGACGGTGTCTATGTTATCGAGAGCAGCGACCCCGACAACCTCAATGCCAAGCAGACAGTCAGAGTCAGAGAAGGCGTGACCGCCGCCATCTGCCTTGCGGATGTGTATCTCTCCGGCGCTCCGAGTTATGTGGGGCTCTATATCGAAAAAGCAAATGTTCATCTTACCCTGAACGGCAGGAACTACATAACCTGCCTCCAGTCTCAGCCGTTTGTGTGTGAAGGCGACCTTACCGTTGACGGCATGGGCAGCCTGAGCATTACGACCGGCACATATTTCACACCCATGACCTGCACGGGCGAAAACACCGTTATCAACGGCGGCTGCCTGAATCTTCAGGGCGGCACAAACTGCTCCCTTGAAATAAACGAAAACAAAACGGGAGGTAAGCTGACCGTTACCAAAAAAGCCTGCGTTATCACGCAAAACGGAATTGACGCCGTGCCGGTTGACGAAAACGGCGAAAGAGTTTACCCCGTGATGATTCCCAACACGAATTATGAAACCATAACGGTTGACGGCGAAGCCCTGCCTCACTGGGTGACAAACGAGGAGGACGGCATCGCATATGTTTACCTCACCTCCGGGGACCATGAAATCACGGTCAACGGAAAGCCCGTGGACTTTGACCCCTTTAACGAATCGGCTTACGCCGAGCAGCAGTACGGCGATTTCACGGTTATCAACCCCAAGCTTGACCCGAACGCCGTGAGCTTTTCGGGCGGAGTGCTGACCGTCAGAAAAGCCACACCGATCACGATCAAAAACACAAACCCCGACGAGGAAACGCAAAACAGCATTGCCGTTTTGCCGAATGTTGATGCGGATATCACATTGGCGGGTGTCAATATCAATTTAAGAGATGTCGGAGGCTCAACCATCAGCATCGGAGCCGGCTATGACGGCTTTGCTCAGTCGGGCAAGGTGAAAATAACGCTGGCGAAGGATACGGAAAACATCCTTCACGGCAGCAGAGCGGGTATTTCCATGGACGGCAGATACGGCTCACTGACCTTTGAGGGCGAGGGCTCACTCACCGTTACGGGCGAGCACGACTGCGCAGCCATCGGCTCCGTGGAAAACAAGGATGCAGGCGACATCACCATAAACGGCGGCACAATCCATGCAACCGCCGGCAGCTATTTCAACGTTTCCGGCTCCGGCGCGGCAGCGATCGGCTCAGGCAGAATCGGAAAAGATGCCAGTGCAGCCTCCGGCTATGCCTCGGGAAACATCACCATAAACGGCGGCACGGTTTACGCCACCGCCTACCGTGCTCCGGCAGTCGGTGCAGGCGTCTGCGAGCAGGAGCTGCCCTCAAAGCCGATAACCGTCAACGGCGGCATGCTTATTGCGGACAGCTACTATAACGAATACACCATAGGCGGCAATAAAACAGAGGGAGTTGTTATCAACGGCGGCGTTGTTACGGCAGCCACCGAGACACAGGGCAAGGGCGGCATAGCCTGCGCCGGTCATGTTGTCATTGAAAACACGGCATCGGTCAAAACACCCCGTGTCGATTCTCCCGTCAACGGCAAAGACGAGAGCGTTTCGCTCAATAAGATCCCCATCACGGTGGGTGAGCAGGTGGTCATTGACGGCAAGGGCTACCGCTGCATAGGCCATAACGGCGAAAAATATATGTATCTTTATCTCACCGACCCGGATGAGGTTAAGGAGATACACGGCATCACCCTTGAGCAATCGGAAAAAGGAAAGGTTTATTATTCACCCTCAATACCTCTTCCGGGCGACACGGTCACTCTGGCGGCGGCTCCCGAAGAGGGCTATACCTTTGTTGATTATGAAATCACCCCCGAGATTGAGATCACGGACGGCACCTTTGTGATGCCCGAGCAGGATGTTACCGTAAAGGGCATTTTCGCAAGGATAGGCACCGTAACCATTACCGAAAGTGAGCACGGAAAGGTGCTTCCCTCAAAATCCATCGTCACCGCAGGCGAAAAGGTGAGCCTTTATGTGATGCCGGATGAGGGCTACGAGCTTGATACCGTAACTCTTACCCCGGCGGGTATCGCGGACGGAAAATACGCCTTCACCATGCCGGAGGAGGATGTGACCGTCAGCTGCACCTTCAAGCCGAAGGAATATTCCCTTGTGTGGAACATTGACGGAGAGACGACCGAAGCCGGGCTTCCCTTCGGAGAAAAAATAACCGCACCCGAGGTTCCGGCAAAGGAGGGCTATAACTTTGCCGGCTGGACTCCGGCAATCCCCGACACAATGCCGGACAGCGATATGGAATTCTTTGCGGTGTATGAGCCGATAACCTGCAAGGCAGTGTTCAAGGCAGACGGAAAAGAGATAGCTTCGGTCGATTACACGCTCGATATGAGCGAGATAGAAGAACCCGCCGTTCCCGGGAAGGACGGCTACACCGGAAGGTGGAAGGAATACACTCTCGCCGCGGGCGGCATCACCGTTGAAGCGGAATATATCCCCGAAACCTACACGGCAAGATTCGTTGCCGACGGCGTTCCGGTCGATGAGGTGGAATACACCGTCGATACTCTTGAAATCACCGAGCCCGCCGTGCCCGCAAAGAGCGGTTACACGGGTGCATGGAACGATTATACTCTCACCGTCGGCGGGATCACCGTCAGAGCGATTTACACCCTCGATTATCACGAGCATACCTTTGAAGCAAAATACAGCTCCAACGAGGCGGCACACTGGCACGCTTCGACCTGCGGTCACGATATAGTTTCATCACTTGCCGCTCACACCTTCGGCGAGGGCGTTGTTAAGGGCGATGTGACTGAATACACCTGCACCGTCTGCGGATATGTTAAAACCGAGACCGAAGCCGGCGCGGAAGCATCCCGTGAGCTTGAAAAATCGATCAGCGCGGCAAAGGATGCCGTTGACAAAGCGGCAGCAGACGGCAGTGAAGAAACAGTAAATTATGCCGGCGAAGCAAAGGCGGAAATTGAAAAGCTGACAAGTATTTCCGCAGTGAATGAAAAACTTGTTGCCGTTCTGAAAGAAATCAACGGCATGAAGACCGAAAAGGCTGTTGCCGACGCGCTCGAATACCTTGATACCGTTGCCGGCGGCTCATCATCAAGCAAGGCGAAAGCCGCCGCAAGGCACGCAAAGACCGCAGTCAAAAAAGCGCAGACACCCGAAGAGGTCAGCGCGATCCTTGCGGATGCCCTCGGCGAGATCGAGGCGGCGGAGCAGGAGCTCGGCAGCCTTTGCCCCGACTGCGGCAAAGCCCACGGGGATAACCTTTTGGGCAGAATATTCTGCTTCTTTGTGAGGATATTCAATTGGTTCAATAATTTTATTTCAAAAGTTTTCCGGTAATGTTGTTTTAAAAAACCACTTCTTGCTTCAAACGAAGAAGAAATTCAGCTTCTTGCTTCCCTTTGAGAAAAAGCCTCCTTCCTTCTCCCTTGGGAGGCGAACCGCTGAAGCGCCGCCGGTGGCGGATGAAGCGAAGCGGTGAGGTGACAAAACAAGGAGCAATGCGAAGCGCTCCAAGCGAGCAGGGCGACTATGTTTTGGAGGTAAAAGGGACCGTCGAAGACGGTGGATGAGGGGAAGTCTGATGAAGGCTTGAGTTTAACACCTCATCCGTCTTGCAATTAACACCTCATCCGTCTTGCCCAAGGGCAAGCCACCTTCTCCTCAAGGAGAAGGAAGAGAGGGGCTTGCAGTTGACAAGTTCTTGCTACCGATGAAGAAGAATGCTTCTTCCTTCTCCCTCGGGAGAAGGGGGACCGTCGAAGACGGTGGATGAGGGGAAGTTTGATGTGAGATTTGGTTTAACACCTCATCCGTCAAGGCTTCGCCTTGCCACCTTCTCCTCAAGGAGAAGGAAGGGTGTTGATTACACCTCATCCGTCAAGGCTTCGACTTGCCACCTTCT
>JAZRWZ010000165.1:0-7189 GCA_045599985.1 Acutalibacteraceae bacterium
ATCAAGGATGAAATCTGGCGCACCGGTGACACCATGTTCTACAAAGGCGGCAAAACCGATTCCGATTACTGCGTATTAAAGTTTACGGCGCTCAAATGCAGGGCTTACAAAGACCTGAAAACCGTTTGGATTGATTTATAACCCTTTTTGATAAATGGAAAAATCGGAATAAAAGGGTTGTTTTGCCAAAGAAAAAGGCACGGCAGTATAGTTGGTGCAGATTAGGGAATTTTTGAAAAGTTTGTTAATGGCACCTTCAAGCGGCAAAACAGAAGAAGACCACATCAAAGGTTGGTTGACTGTGTCATGCGCCTCTGAATAACCGCCCTGATTGATATATTCCCGAAGTGCCGGAATTGCGAATTACGGCAGAAAAATTCTTGTTGAATTCCGAAAAGTATAGTATAATGATTTTACCAAACCGGGTGTTGTGTTCTTCGGGACTCAAAAAACAGATATTACATGGATTTGAATCCTTGAACGGAATCTGCTTCAAAACTTGTTGTTACCTTATCTGAAAGAAGGCGCTGAAATGAAAAAAATAATCAAAAGAATCGTGATTGTAATCCTCAGTCTTGTTCTTGTTTTCGCAATCGGGCTTACGGCCAGTATGGCAGTTTACTATCCGCATTATCGGAAGAACTGGGCACCCGTTGTTTTTGATTCCGAAGGTGGCACGGATATCCGTGTTATGAGCTGTAATGTCAGGTGCATTACGCCTTTTGACTTCGGAAAAAAGAACTGGTTCAACAGGGCAGATCTTATTGCCAACAATATCAGGAATAATATGCCCACTGTAATCGGCTTTCAGGAAGTGACAAAATGGCAGTACAAATACCTTCGGGTTGTGCTGCCTCAATTCGATTCCGTCATCACCTACCGCGATGACATGGTAAATTCGGAAGGCTGTCCCGTGTTCTACCGGCTTGACCTGTATAACCTTGTGGATAAGGGCTCCTTCTGGCTTTCCGAAACCCCCGAAGAAATGAGCAAGGATTGGGATGCCGCCTGCTACCGGGTTTGCAGTTACATTATCCTTGAAGTTAAGGAAACCGGCAAACGGTTTGTTGTGTTCAATACCCATCTGGATCACATCAGTGATGAAGCCAGAATCAACGGCATCAATGTGGTTCTTGAAAAAATAGAGCAGTTCGGTTCTCTTCCCTCCGTTATTATGGGGGATTTCAATGCCGGTGAAAATACCGAAACCTACAGAAGTGTTACGGAAAAGTTTTTGGATGCCAAATATCAGCTGGAAAATCCCATGAAGGGCGCAACCTATACAAACTGGGGCGCAGCCATTGAAGGGGAGAATATCGATTATTTCATGATTTCCAAAACCGGCTTTGCCGTGAAGGATTATAAAATCATCAGAGATACCTATAACGGTGTTTATCCGTCCGATCACTTCCCCATTTTCACCGTTCTTGAGCTTGTGTAAAAAAGCGATTTGCGGGTTGGAACCGGTTATCAAAGCCGGATTCAGCTTCTTGCTTAAATCTGAAAAACACGGCAGAACCGTGTTTATTGAAGTAATCAACAAATGATAAACAAAAGCACCTCGGAATATTTCTTCCGAAGTGCTTTTTTTGTTCAGAATCCTTCTGTTTCCATCATGCCGCACATATCAAGTGCTTTGGTATATGCCTCATAATCAATATTGATGATATTCGTAAAGTAATGGTTACGGCCTTTGAACTCGTTCTCACCGTCGTTACAGCTCCACTCGATATAATAGAACTCCTTTTCGCCCGGCTGAATATCAACGGTAACAAGAGGATTGCTCTTTTCCGGCTCGAGACAAGCGGTACCGGAGGCAGCGGTCACACCGTCGGTAACATTGCGGACGGTGTAAGAAATTTGAACGGGCTTTACGGTGTCATTGATGCCGTAAAGTGTCATACGGGTTTCGTTTTCCGGCTCGTCAAAAGCAAGAAGAACGGGTGCCTGCGAACGCTTGATATAGTGGTAAGCAAGCTTCTTTGTATAGGTGTAATCAACCACCGCGTCGGAAATCTGCGGCCAGCCGTCAATCAGATTCCACCAGATAATGCCGTTTCGTCTGCCCCGTGAAATGCGGAAGCGTTCGATGAAGAATTTCTTTGCCTCTGCCTGAGAAATCTGACTCATCAAGGCGAATTCCCGGATGTTGTGAGGCTCCCGGGCAAACAGGGTTTTGACCTGATTTGCCATCAGGCGGATGCGGTAGGCATAGGGGTCGGAAGCGTCGGCACGCATGCAGGCGGCATGAACAAGCCATTCTTTCCCCGCTACACCGTTTTCGTCAAAAATGGGCCACAGGGATTCCTTTGAGAGGAAGGTTTCCAAGGCCTTCGGTGACGGGCAGCCGTGGTATCCCGTTTCGGAGGCAAAATGGCAAACACTGTTTTTGTAGTAATTGCCCTTAAAGTAGTCACGGGGGCCCCATAAATGGTCTTCCGACAGCGGTTTGCCCGAATTGTATGCTTCTTCGTCGATAAACGGAGAAGACGGCAGATAAGGGCGTGTGAAATCATGGGCGCGAAGCAGCTGCGGAATCAGCTTACGGATGATGATGTTCTGATTCGGGTCGCGTTTGGTGCCCGCCCAGTTGAAGGCGCAGTCACACTCGTTATCGCCCGCCCACAGGGCAAGAGAGGCATGGCTTCTGAACTTTTTCACGATATGTATAATCTCAGGCTCCAGCATATCAAGGAACCTTTGTTCCTGCGGATAAACACCGCATCCCATACCGAAATCCTGCCAGACGAGAATGCCCGATTCATCGCACAGGTCATAAAAATGCACATCCTCATAGACGTTGCCGCCCCAGCAGCGGATGATATTGCAATGGATATCGTTGACCATCTCCATGGCACGGTCAACGCGGTTTACATCGTTTGCATGGAACGCATCAAGGGGAACCCAGTTGGTACCCATTACGAAAACGCGCTTGCCGTTGACAATGAAGCAGAAATCACCGTTTTCCTCGTTATCGGTCGTGCTTGTGCGCACAAGCTCGATAGTACGGATTCCGATACGCTTTTTCGCAGTATCAATCACGGTTTCGCCGTCAAGCAGCTCAACGGTGCAGTCGTATAAATTCTGTTCCCCTGCGTTTTTGGGGAACCAAAGCTTTGCATCCGGCACAAAGACCGACAGCCTGCCGTTGGTGTGCTTCGGCTGTGTTTCCATGGTAAAAACAGAATCCCCGCAAACGCCGCGGATACGAAGCCGCAGGTCAGTCAGAAAGTCGCGGTCAACATGCAGCGTGAAATACGCCATAACCGATGCGCCGTCGGCTTTCAGTTGATTTGTATACAGAAATACATCCTCAATCCGTTCCGACCTTTTCTGAATAAGGGAAACGGGCTTCCAGATGCCGCCGGATACGATACGCGGCATAATATCCCAGCCGTACATGGAAGCGGCCTTTCGGATATAAAGGGATTCATAGTTGTAGGCAAGCGCGTTGGATGACACGGGAACATCGGATTCACGGGCGGCAATCACGGCGGGAATGATATGCACGACAATCTCATTTTCTCCGTTTCGCAGCTCCGGCACGGGAATGTCATAAGGCAAAAACATATTGGATACTTTCAGCTTGAAAGCACCGTTTACATATATTTGTGCAACAGTATCAATGCCCTCAAAATGCAAAAATGTATTCTCATCTGCAATTCCCGACCATGTAAAGGTTTTGCAGAACCACAGATGCAGATTTTCAAGCTCCTGCATTTTCAGGGTGTTAGTGCCGAAGTAAGGGTCAGGTACTTTCCCTGCGCGTTCAAGGTCGCGTTCAAAATTCCCGGGGACAACAGCCGGAACGGTATCGGGAATCAGCCTCTTTGCATCCTTCTCTGTTGCAATGACACCGAGGTCCTTCACCTTGCGGTTCTCCCCGTAATAGAGCGTCCACGCGCCGGAAAGGCTTATTTCGTTATTAAGCATGGCGTTTTCCTTTCTTAACCCGAAACGGGAATTGCCGGCATTTATTCGGCAGTAATCCAGAATAAATGGGATGATTTTGGAGAGTCAAAGAATATGCTTATTCCTTCCCGAAGCTCTTCTCCGAAATACTTCGTTACATTTCCGGAATCCTCGTCACACAGGGTGTATGAGCGCTGTTTATCCGCATAGGGCAGGGTTATTTTCAGCTCATTTTCTTCGCAGGTTTCCTGACGGAAAGCGGTTATTACACCTTTTTCGGCTTCGCTGTCATAGTAGCTGAATGCGCAGAAGCCCGATGTATCATTTTTGCTGTGCCAGGGGGTGTGAACATAGAATTCTTTGAGCAGAAACGGTCTGACTTTTTTCCATTCCTTCAGGCCGAAGCGGGTCATCGGGAAGTTTTCGGAGGGTTCGTGAATCCACAGGGATTCAACATTCAGCACGGGCAGGTACGATGCTCTCCACACATACGGGCTGGTTTCACCCACAGGGGATAATTCCTCAAGCTTTTCTTTTGTGTTTGCTCCGCAAAACGGAATCCATCTGTTGAAGCCGTGGCTCATGGATAAACGCAGCGCCGTGGTCGTTCTGTCGGAATCGCTTCTGAGAAGGGGGATTCCGCGCCGCATGGATTCCAAGTCATTCCGGCCGCCGCCGCTGGCGCAGGAATCCACAAATCCGCAGCCGCCGTAGGATAAGGTGCAGGCAATAAGCCTGTCCCACATATTATAGTGCCCTTCAATGAACTTGCACTCGGTGATTCCCGTGCGGTTGTTTTCTTCAAGAGAGTCAAGATAACTCCACAGCTTTGCGGGGTCGCAGTTGTTGTCTTCACGGTACATTTCCACTTTGTTTTCACGCAGGGTTTTGGTTAAACGCCCCACCGTCCATTCAAAGCATTCGGGAATGCCGATGTTATTTGAAATGGCGCCTTCTCCCGGGCAGCGGATTGCCCATTCCTTTTTGTATCCGAAATTCCTTTCAAGGTTTTCGGGATCGGTTACACGCTCGGGCTCAAACCACATCAGTGTTTTCATACCGTTCCGGCGGGCAAATTCCGTTGATTCCAGAAATGCTTTACCCGGCCACTTTCTCGGGTCGAGCTCCCATGTTCCGACTGTATCCCACCAGTCATTTCCGTTTTCATAGGGAACGGGACTGCCCAAATCCGGCTTGATATACCAACCCGCATCAAACCAACGGAAATCGACCTTGCAATCCTCTTTGAACATTTTTTCAAGAGATCTGCGCCAGGTATCCTTATTTTCCGAAATGCTGCCGTCCGAATTCGGCATTCCCGTATCGCCGGCAATGCAGCAGGTTGAAAACGGCTGAAGGGGAGTGCCCTGCGAATCCGCCTTGGGAAGATTATATTTAATAAACCAGTCTCTCCAGTAGTTAGCGGCATACATCTCGTCTCTAACGGTATATTCTCCGAAAACAAAAAGTGCCGTCCGAATTTTTTCACCCGGTTTCAAAAAAGTGTTAAGGTTATTCACAGACCTTCCCGTATAGGTTGTGATTCCGTTTGAATATGAAAAATCCGCAGTCCATGTTCCTGCCCAGCCGATGGCAATCATGCTGCCTTTATCGCCGTATTCAAGATTGAAATAGGGAAAATTAACATGGGTTGCCCGCCCGCTGTCGGAAACGAAATGAACGGCGTTTTCGGATAAATCACGGGAATACGGACGGTACTGGTTTTCGTGGTCGCCGAGAATTCCGCAAAGGCGGGGATTTTCGCCTTCAAAGCATATTTTTGAGTAAACATCCGCAATGATTTTTGAATCTGAATTTCCGATGTTTTCGAACCATACCGTCCACTCGCAGAATCCGTGAGAATATGTATAGCAAAGTCTGACATTCACACGGATATTCTCATCAAGAATATAGAAAAAATCCGTGGTTTCTCTTTCACCCGATTTTTCCGTGATTCTATCAATGAGCTCAAGCCCTTGGAATCCCCGGTATTCTTTACCTCCGTAGGTAAAGAAAAACGGAAAAGGTTCTTTTCCTTCAAGAATGTTTCTGTACCTGATATTGGCGTTTTTGTTGATGTAGGAACGCACGGTTTTCCCTCCTTGGATTTACTTATGAAAATTCGATTATTTGTCAGTAATATTGTTGTTTCACAAAATGAAAAATCAGATTACCATTCCGTCCCTTGCAACGGTGATGTTCAGGCCGGGGCAGCTGTCTTTCAGGAACTTCTCGTATTCATCATGGGTCCAACGGTTATAGTGATTGATGTGAGAAGCGAAAATCCGGGTTTTTGAAGTAACTGTTCCGGCTTTTACAAGCCTTTCAAGCTGTGAAACAAATGTATATGCATCAAGATGTGTGCAGGCGGAATCCATTCTGCATGAGCCGAATGTGGCGTCCATAATAAGAATATCAACGGGAACGCCCGATAATGCTTCGATTGTTTCTTCGGGATGCTTTCTTGCATAGCTGCATACATCACAGCTGCAAAACGGGTCGGGTATCATTTCGGAGGCACCTGTGCCTAAAAAAATCATAGCCAAGCCTCACTTTCGCGTGATCTTTTCATTGATTCAGAACCGTGCCACAAGCTGCTCATCGAGAACCGCTCTTGTCCATGAATTTTTGCTGCTTGGTATAGTAGGGTATCTCTTATAAATTCCCGCAACATAATCTTTTCCGGTTTCGTTCAGACCCTGCGAAATGAATTCATCCGGGTCAGCGGGAAGCCCCAGCCATTCTCTTGTCTGATAAATATTGTAAACGGAAGAAGAATCGGTGTTCCATACCCAAACGGGTGTAGGCCAGAGCCGGATTGAATTTCTGCAGTCGATGGCATCATAAAAATCCTTGCTTGCGCCGTTCTGACCGTGATGTGCCATCTGCACATATTCGGATTTCAGCGCATCTGCTCCGTATTTTTCAAGAAGCCTTTTTTCGCTGTCGGTATATGTGTCGCCGAGGAAAAGAATGCTGTGACTTTGATATTTCAGACGATAAATAACGCTTGTGCTGTTGATGATCAAATCATCCTTAATTGTATTATTTTACATTTCAAAAGTCAATAAAATGTGGATTCTTCAACATTTTTGTTGAGTAAGTGCCCTGCTCGTATTCGGTTGATTACCTCGCTGCAATATGCTATAATTTTCAACAGGGAGATGATACTGTGAATAAATTCTATCTCGGTTCCTCGTATTATCCCGAATGGTGGAACGAAAGCGAATGGGAAGAAGATTTTGCAAAAATGGAGGCTCTCGGCTTCAATGCCGTG
>JAZRWZ010000166.1:0-75360 GCA_045599985.1 Acutalibacteraceae bacterium
CTTTTTCATCCGCAAGGGTCACCAGCCTGCCGTCGGCAAAGCGGTAGGTGTTTTGGGGGTAAGCGTAATATTCACCCCGGGGCAGCACCTGCGTTAACACACCGGCAAACACCAGAATGGCGGCCAGCAGAATGCAGACACCGATTACCGATTTGGCACTCAGGTGCAAACCGGCATCCTCTTTTTTCTCTGCGGGAGCGTTTACTGTTTCGGAAGCCATATGAACTTCTCCTTTCACAGTTTATTATTCTTGTTCCTTTATGCAACGGTCTATCAGGCAGGCGGCATAGGAGGCAAAGCCGTGGTTGCAGCTTGCATGGGAGGTCATGTTCTCCCACAAAGTGCCGGTAGCCCGGGCCATATAGCCGAAATAATCCTTCATCTCATTCAGGCATTGCTGTTTGAGGCCGTTGGTGCTCAGCAGCTCCAGCCGCAAATAATTGCCGATGAAGGCGTTGGAGGGGAAAATGTGCTCATAAAGATGATTCTTAACACGGTCGGGGCCGAATTCCTCGGTCAGCACCCGCCACAGCTCCGGGCGGGAAACCGGGGTGGCTGCGCCGGTGAAGAAGGCGTAGTACTGGCAGGTCTCCGTAATCTCGGGGCAAAGGGTAAAGCCTCCCCTTCTGCCTCTTTCCTCATGGTCGTGATAAAAGCGGCCGTCAAAGGAACGGGCATTCACGGCGCGCATGATGGCATCGCCCTTGTTGGTGAGGCTGCGGTCGGCATACAGCTCCCCCGCCGCGCGCAGCATGCGGGCAAACAGCATATTGCAGGGGAAATTCACACCGTCGGTAAACTCGTTGGCCTCTGACCATTCCACAAACACCCAGCTGTCCAAATCCTCCAGCAGGTTGTTCTCATTCAGGTAGCCTTCAAAGAAGCGGCACAGGGCATACACCTTGGGCCTGAGCAGCTCCGCAATGCGGCGGGAACCGCCCCGCTTGACCATATCGTTAAGCTCCAGCACAAACCACATGCACCAGTTGGGAATGTAGCACCCGTTGGGATGGTCGGAGGGGTAGCACATGGGAATCACCGCCTCGGGCAGGGGCTCGAAATCGGAGGCGAGGGCAAAGTTTTCGAGGAAGACCTCCTCCACCTTGTTATCCCCGGTGAGGAGCCGCTCCGTGCGGGCGGTAAAGAAGCTGTCGCACAGCCAGCCTGCCCGCTCACGGGAGGGGCAATCCGTAAACACATCCGGCGCATTCTGGCAGAATGTGTTAACGGCGGCATCCCAGATTTCCTGCATGGCCGGGTCGGGACATCCGGCAATCACGGGAACGGGGCAGATGTATTCTTTAATTGCAACCTTATGTAATGTGACCTCGCCCCTGGTGCAGATAAGCTTCAGGAATTTTACGGAGTAGGGCTCCGCGGTCATAAAGCGGTAAACACCCGGCTTGGCCGACACCTTAACGGCATTCACACAGCCGCCGAAGAGTGCGGGCACATCCCCCTCCACCAGCTGCTCGGAGAAGGTGAAATACAAATCGCAATCCTGCTTCACCGTGATTTCCGCCGTCAAAAAGCCCGTTTTTTCGGCCTTCATCTCCAGAATCTCACATTCGTGTGCCTGCAGGGCTACGGTTTCCTCCAAAGAGGGCTTTTCGGTAATCACGGTTTTCATGGCGTTGAGCTCATTGCTCAGGTGCACCTTCAGTTCGTTTTCGGGGAAGCAGAGAAAATACTCGCCCGGCACCAGATTGCCCACGCTCACCTTGCGGTAAGCACCCCGTTTGGCGGTTACCGTGCCCCTGCCCACCACGGCAAAGGGCAGTGCCTCGGGATAGGTGTGATGGGGCAGACCCCGCTGTGTGAGGGGCTTGGGCTCAAAGGCTTCGGCACGGCAGGGCTTTTGCGTGGGGCAGCCCACACGCCAGCCGTCACAGCCGGGCTTGAGGCGGTACACCTCCACCATAGGGCGCTGAAAGCTGTAACGCTGCACCCGCTGCACCTTTTCGGGAATCACAAAGGTCTGAAATGCTCTGGTGCCGGTGGCGGCCACGCTCTCGCCGTTCACATACACCTCGCACCAAAGGAAACCCGGGTCATTCATCAAATAGTAGGAATTCACATTGTAGGCGCTGACCTCCACCGCCAGATGGTTCACACCCTGCTGCATCAGAGCAGATACATCAAAGCAGTCGCAGCGGTAGGTGCCCTTGCCGCAGCGAACGGGGCCGAAGGCGAAAAATTCACCGTTGATAAAAAGCCGGTAGGTGTTGGCAGCCGTTAAATTGACGGTGACCGTCTGGCCTTTCTCATATGTAATCGCCGTGTGAAAACCGGCGGTGATATTCATCTCTTTTGATTTTCCCTTCGGAAAAACAGGCTTTGCCTTTGTAAAGAACTCACTCATGTTTTATTTTCTCCCTTTTTCTTTTCCCTTTTTCCGGGCACTCCCCCGATTTATATTCATTCAATATAATTCCGAAAAAATGCCCAAAATTTCAATTATTATATCACTTTACATATTTTTTTACAATAATTTAACAGAAAATGAACGGCTGAATTTTACAATTTGCGAAGCGAAAACACATCCCTCCGACAGAATCGGAGCCATCCTTTCGGACAATTCCGGAAAAAGAGGGTTGACAAATCCGGAATATGTGGTATAGTAGTATCACACTTCGCTTTAGCGCTTAAAAGCGTCATCGCTTAAAAGCGTTTAAGCACTAAAGGAGAATGGATATGCCTATTACCGATTTTTTGATGAAAAACGCCGCCATGTACGAAAATGATGTTGCACTGGTGGAAATCAACCCTCTTGTAAAAGACCGCCCCGATTGGAACGAATTCTCTTTGGTGGAGGCTCTGCCCCGCGACCGTTACCGCCGTGAGATTACCTGGGGCGAATTTGATAAACGCGCCAACCGCTTTGCCAACCTGCTGCTCTACAAGGGCATCAAGAAGGGCGATAAGGTAGGCATTCTGCTGATGAACTGCATCGAGTGGCTGCCCATTTACTTCGGTATTCTGCGCACCGGCGCCATTGTGGTGCCCCTGAACTTCCGCTACACCGCCGATGAAATTCAATACTGCGTGGAATTGGCCGACATCAGCGTGCTGGTTTTCGGCCCCGAATTTACCGACCGTGTTGCCGCCGTAAAGGATAACCTGGCTGTTACCGATTACTACTTTGTGGGCGAGGATGCACCCGATTTCACCTGCAATTACGAAAAAGAAATCGCCTTTTTCTCCCGCAAAACGCCCGATATTCTGATTACCGATGAGGATTTCGCCGCCATCTACTTCTCCAGCGGCACCACCGGCTTCCCCAAGGCGATTCTGCACGACCACATGAGCCTTGTTTCCAGCTGTGAAACCGAGCAAAACCACCACGGCCAGACCCGTAACGATACCTTCCTGTGCATTCCTCCCCTGTACCATACCGGCGCCAAAATGCACTGGTTCGGCAGCCTGCTTTCCGGCAGCCGTGCCGTGCTGCTGCGCGGCGTAAAGCCCGAGTGGATTATCAACACCGTTTCCGAAGAGCACTGCACCATCGTCTGGCTGCTTGTGCCCTGGGCGCAGGATATTCTGGATGCCATTGACCGTGGCGACATCAACCTTGACAACTACCGTCTGAGCCAGTGGAGATTGATGCACATCGGCGCACAGCCCGTGCCCCCCTCACTCATCCGCCGCTGGAAGACCTGCTTCCCCAACCATCAGTATGACACCAACTACGGCCTGAGCGAATCCATCGGCCCCGGCTGCGTTCATCTGGGTGTGGAAAACATCCACAAGGTCGGTGCCATCGGCAAGGCCGGCTACAAGTGGGAAATCAAGATTGTGGATGAAAACGGCGTAACCGTGCCCCGCGGCGATGTGGGCGAGCTTTGCGTAAAGGGCCGCGGCGTTATGAAATGCTACTACAAAGACCCCGATGCCACCAATGCCGTGCTTAAGGACGGCTGGCTCTTCACCGGCGACATGGCCATGGAGGATGAGGACGGCTTCGTCTTCCTTGTGGACCGCAAAAAGGATGTTATCATCAGCGGCGGCGAAAACCTGTACCCCGTTCAGATTGAGGATTACCTGCGCCGCCACAATGCTGTTAAGGATGTGGCCGTTATCGGTATGCCAGACCCCCGTCTGGGCGAAATCGCGGCAGCCATTATCGAAATCAAACCCGGCTTCACCTGCACCGAGGAGGAAATCAACGAATTCTGCAAGGACCTGCCCCGCTACAAGCGCCCCCGCAAGGTCATCTTTGCCGATGTGCCCCGCAACCCCACCGGCAAAATCGAAAAGCCGAAGCTGCGCCAGATTTACTGCGGCGGCAGCGTAGTGGCAGCAGAGAACGAGATTTGACCTTTCATCTTACACCGAATATAAATCATCTTAATCCGACAAAAATCCCCACTGTGAAAGCAGCGGGGATTCTGTATTATTTGATTGTATTTGCGTCTGAGGGCGTTGGCATCCGCTTACTGCTTGCGCACATCACCGCAGCAGTGCTTATATTTTTTGCCGCTGCCGCAGGGGCAGGGGTCGTTGGGGCCGGGCTTTTTCACCTTGCGCACGGTTCTGCCCTTTTCGCTGCCGTCGGAGCCGCCGGCGGAGCTGGTGGCGGTGATTTTCGCCTCCTGCTCGCGTTTGGTTTCGCTCTCATTCTTTACGATAACGGTGAGCATCTGCTTCACGGTGTTTTCGCGGATTTCCGCTGTCATTTCGTCAAACATATCAAAGCTTTCCATGCGGTAGGCCACGATGGGGTCGGTCTGACCGTAGGCGCGCAGGCCAATGCCGCGGCGCAGTTCGTCCATGGCATCAATGTGGTCCATCCAGCGCATATCCACGTTGCGCAGCAGAACCATGCGCTCCACCTCACGCATCAGAGGCGTGCCGGCCTCGGTGCTGCCGAACATCTCCTCACGCTGACGGTACAGCTCCTCCCCGCGGGTAAGAAGCATCTCTTTCACTTCATCCTTCTTCAGCTTGCCCTCGGTGAAATCGGCGGGAGCGGTGAGCCAGCCGAGGAATTTCTCCCGCAGGCCGTCCCAGTTCCATTCATCCTTGGAAACCGCATCGGAGCAATAGAAATCAACGGATTCGTTGATGCAATCCTCCATCATCTTGTGAATCACGTTTGTCAGGTCTTCACCGTCCAGCACCTGATTGCGCTGACCGTACATGATTTCACGCTGACGGTTCATAACATCGTCATAATCCAGCACGCTCTTACGAATGGCAAAGTTCTTGCCCTCAATGCGCTTCTGCGCGTTTTCAACGGTGTTGGACAGGATTTTGGCCTCAATGGGCATATCCTCATCCGCATTGAGCATATCCATCAGGCGGGTAATGCGTTCACCGCCGAACAGACGCATCAGGTCATCCTCCAGCGCAAGGTAGAAGCGGCTTTCACCGGGGTCACCCTGACGGCCGGAACGGCCGCGAAGCTGGTTATCAATACGGCGGGCCTCATGGCGCTCCGTGCCGATGATGAACAGACCGCCTGCATTGCGCACGGTTTCGGCCTCATCCTTGATGGCATCCTTATATTTCTGCTCCAGTGTGCGGAAGGTTTCGCGGGCCTCAATGATATTTTCATCATCGGTGTCGCCAAAGCCGGTGGCCTCGGCAATCAGCTCCTCCGCAAAACCCATGCGGCGCATCTCGGCCTTGGCCAGATACTCGGGGTTACCGCCCAGCATGATATCCGTGCCGCGGCCTGCCATGTTGGTGGCAATGGTAACGGCGCCCAGCTTACCGGCCTGCGCCACGATATCCGCCTCTTTGGCGTGGAACTTGGCATTCAAAACCTCATGCTTAATGCCGCGGCGCTTGAGCAAAGCACTCAGCACCTCGGATTTTTCAACGGAAACAGTACCCACCAGCACGGGCTGACCCTTTTCGTGGCAGGCAACAATCTGCTCGATAACGGCGTTGTACTTGGCCTTTTCCGTTTTGTAAACCACATCGGGGTTATCAATACGAATCATGGGCTTGTTTGTGGGAATCTCCACCACATCCAGATTGTAAATCTGGCGGAATTCCTGACTCTCCGTCATGGCGGTACCCGTCATACCGGAAAGCTTCTTGTAAAGGCGGAAATAGTTCTGGAAGGTGATGGTGGCAAGGGTTTTGCTCTCGTGCTCCACTTCCACGCCCTCTTTGGCCTCAATGGCCTGATGCAGACCCTCGTTGTAGCGTCTGCCGTGCATGATGCGGCCCGTGAATTCATCCACAATCAGAACGGCGCCGTCCTGCACCACATAGTCCACATCCCGCTTCATAACACCAATGGCCTTGATGGCCTGATTGATGTGGTGCTGCAGGGTCATATTCTCGGCATCCATCAGGTTTTCCAGATTGAAATAACGCTCTGCCTTGTGAACACCGTTCTCGGTAATGGTGGCGGTTCTGGCCTTTTCATCCACCACATAGTCGGCATCCTCATCCACCAGATCCTCAATGCGGTCCTTCTGCATGGTCTCCTTGACAACGGCCTTTTTCAGGGTCAGCACAAAGGAGTTCACAACCTTGTAGGTATCGGTGGATTTATCACCGCGGCCGGAAATAATCAGGGGGGTACGGGCCTCATCAATCAGGATGGAGTCCACCTCATCCACCACGGCAAAGGCAAAGCCGCGCTGCACACGGTGCTCCGCATAGGTCACCATGTTGTCACGCAGGTAGTCAAAGCCCATCTCGTTGTTGGTGCCGTAGGTGATATCGGCAGCATAGGCCTCACGGCGCTGCTCATTCTCCAAATCGTGCACAATCAGGCCTACGGAAAGGCCCATATAACGGTAAACCTTGCCCATCCACTCGCTGTCGCGGCGGGCCAGATAATCGTTGACGGTAACAATATGAACGCCCTCACCCGTCAAGGCATTCAGGTAAGCGGGCAGGGTAGCCACAAGGGTTTTGCCCTCACCGGTTTTCATCTCGGCAATTCTGCCCTGATGCAGAATGATACCGCCCATGATCTGCACGGGGAAATGCTTCATGTTCAGCACACGCCAGGAAGCCTCACGCAGGGCGGCAAAAGCCTCCGGCAGAATGTCATCCGTTGTTTCGCCGTTGGCAAGGCGCTCCTTGAAATAGGGGGTTTTTGCCTTGAGCTCCTCATCGGAGAGGGCGGCATACTCGCTCTCCAGCGCCAGCACCTTATCCACAAGGGGGCGAATTCTTTTAATCTCTTTGGTGGAGTAATCACCGAAAATTTTAGTAAGTAATCCCATTGTATTTGCCTTTCTTTTTCTGCTTTTTATCGGTTAATATTATACGCGGTCGGGGTCAAAATCAATCAGAATGCTGTCGGCTCTGGGCTTTAAGCAGGTGTATCTGACCCCTGCGGCATCAAACATTCTTTTGGAGGCACGGGTGCCCACCGTGTTCTCGTATTTATCGGAGAGGTAAAACACCTCACGGATTCCGCACTGGATAATGGCCTTGGCACATTCGTTGCAGGGGAACAGGGCCACATAAATTTTACAGCCGTGCAGGTCGCCCCCGGCGCAGTTGAGAATGGCGTTGAGCTCCGCATGGCACACATAGGGGTATTTGGTATCGTAGTCATCCCCGGTTCTGTCCCAGGGAAAATCGTCATCGCTGCACCCGGCGGGGAAGCCGTTGTAGCCCACGGACATGATTTTGTTATTGCCGTTCACAATGCAGGCACCCACCTGGGTGTTCGGGTCCTTGCTGCGTTTGGCGGAGAGCAGGGCAATTCCCATAAAATATTCGTCCCACGAAATGTAATCGGTTCTTTTTGGCATGCGGCAAAGCTCCTTTCGTCAATCGGTTAAGAAGAATTACAGGTCTATCACTAATTCCACGGGGCAATGGTCGGAGCCGAAAATCTCCTGATGAATGGCGGCGCTCCTCATGGCAGGCACCAATGAGTCGGACACCACAAAATAATCTATCCGCCAACCCGCGTTCTTTTCACGGGCGTGAAAGCGGTATGACCACCAGCTGTATTGCTCCGCCGTATCGGGGTAAAAATGGCGGAAGGAATCCGTAAAACCGGCAGCCAGCAAATCGCTGAATTTGCCCCGCTCCTCATCGGTAAAGCCGGGGTTCATGCGGTTGGTCTTGGGGTTTTTCAAATCAATCTCTTTATGAGCCACATTCAGGTCGCCGCAAAAAATCACGGGCTTGCTCTGCTCCAACCCTTTTAGGTAGGCCAGAAAAGCATCCTCCCACGCCATGCGGTAGTCCAGCCGCACCAAACCGTCACGGGAATTGGGCACATAGACGGTAACCAGATAATATTTCTCAAACTCCAGCGTAATCACTCTGCCCTCGGTGTCGTGCTCGGGGATTCCCAAGCCGTAACCAACGGACAGCGGCTCCTCTTTGGTGAAAACGGCGGTGCCGGAATAGCCCTTTTTCTCGGCGTAGTTCCAGTATTGGAAGTAGCCGGGCAAAACCAGTGCGGTCTGCCCCTCGGTCACCTTTGTTTCCTGCAAGCAGAACACATCCGCATCCAAAGCGGCAAAGGAACCGGCAAAATCCTTATTCATGCAGGCACGAATCCCGTTTACATTCCACGAAATCAGTTTTTTGACCGACACGGTGCCATACCTCTCCCTTTTATCAATCATATTGGGTTATTATACCATATCTTTTTCCCCTTGTCACTCCCCAAACCGCCTAAAGGGAGCCTGACGAAAAAAATTAACATTTGAATCTTCTTAATTTTTCCTTAATAGTGCTTTTGCGGTGTGGATTTTTTTCTTTTTTGATGTATAATAGACCTCGTTTTGTGAAAGAAATAATCGTTTGAGCGGAAAGGACGGTGTTCCCCATGAGCCAAAAGCCTGCCATGTACCCCATCACCCCTGCCCAGAATATGATCAACTTCATGCTGAAGTACAGTTTTTTCCACAAGCAGGTCATTCAGATTCCCGCCTCGGTCATCTTCACCAAAAAGGTGGATTTTGAGGTGATGAAGCAGGCCCTGAATCTGGAAATTCAGCGCAACGACTGCATGCGCCTGCGTTTTAAGAAAAAGGGCGGCAAGTTCTTCCAGTATTTTCTGGATACCTACACGGTGGATTCCATACCCGTGAAGACCTTTAAAACCGAAGCGGAGCAGGAGGCTTTTCTCAACGCCGATGCCTGCACCCCCGTTCACCACATGAAGGGTGAAATCTACCGCTTTGTTTTCTTCAACACCTTCGACGGCCGTCAGGGTGTTTACATCAACGTGAGCCATCTGGTTATGGATGCCTCCGCCGTATTCATCTTCTTCAGCGATTTATTTGCCTGCTACGACCATCTGGCCGAGGGCAAGCCTCTGCCCAAGCCCCTCGGCAAATTTGAGGAGGTTGCGCAGAAGGAGCTGGCCTACGCAGCCGATGCAGCAAAGGTAAATAAGGATAAGGACTTCTATTACAACTTTTTCAAAAACGGCGGTGAGCCCATCTTCAACGGTGTGCACGGCCCCGAGCCTCTGCTCAAGGCAAGGCAGAAAAAGAAGAATCCCAACCTGCGTGTGCTGGCCAGCTTTGACCCCATCCACGACAGAGCGGATTTGCTCAAGCGACCCCTTGACCCTGAAGACAGCCGCATCATTCTTGACTATATGCAGCAGAGCGGCTGCTCACCCGAGTGCCTTGTGCAGCTGGGCATGCGCCTGCATGTTGCCAAGCTGAACGCACCCGTGAATGACGGCATCATCGACACCTATTTTGTCACCCTTTGCACACGCCGCAAGACCCTGACCGAAAAACGCTGCGGCGGTACCCTCACCAACACCCTGCCCTGGCGCATTGTGCTGCCCCGGGAGCTGACCTTCGAAGAGGCCATCGGTGAGCTTCAGAATCTGCAATACGACATCTTCCGCCATCAGGATTACAACTTCACCGAGTGGCGCGATGTGGAGAATGAGGTGTTCCATTACTCTTTGGCAGACGGCACCTCCACCATGATGTTCAGCTGGTTCCCGCTGGAGACCGACACCATGAACGGCTGGGACTATGAATTCAGCGGCTATGCCATAGGCCACTATGTAATGCCCCTTTACACCTACACCATGAAGGACTGCAAAAACGACTCTCTGAAATTCGCCTATATGTACCGCACCAACGCCATCACCGCCGACCACATCAATGCCCTGCACGACAATACCGTAAAGGCTTTGAAGATGGGCTGCCAAAACCCCAAAATGACCATCGGGGAAATCTGGGATGCTCTTTGATCCCGCAAAAAAACATAAAATGAACGAATCAGGCCGCCATGTGAACAAATCACACGGCGGCCCTTTTTATTATCGGTTGTTATGAAGTTTTCAGCGCAGGGCGGTGATTCCCACCACCACAATGCTTAACACGAGCAGCGCACACATAATGATGGCAATAATGCGCACCGCCAGATTTCTTTTACCCATAGGAAAAACCTCCCTTGCGGCAATGCCCTCGGGCATGCCGGTTATTTTCCCCGCCCGTAAAGCCAACTCCGGCTGCGGCGGATTGAAAAGAGGGGCTGTCACAAGACAGCCCCTTACGTATTGAGAAATTATTCCTCTTCCTCAGCCAGTTTCTTGGCGGCTTCCATAACCTTTCTGGCAACATCATCGGGAGCTACTTCGTAGTGAGTGAACTCAAAGGTATAAGAACCTCTGCCGACGGTGGTGGAGCGAAGAACGGTGGCAAAATCGCCGATTTCGCCCATAGGCATATCAAAGGTCAATTCCTGAAGCTTATTGTCATCGGCGCAGGTATCCTGACCCATGGGGCGGCCGCGTCTCTTACCGGCGATGTCACCGGTGATATCACCGATGTTGTCGTTGGGAAGCTGAACGGTCAGAGTGCCGTAGGGCTCCAGAATCTTGGGTCTGGCGTTCTGCATAGCCTCTTTGAATGCCAGTCTGGCAGCGGCCTGGAAGGCGGCATCGTTGGAGTCAACGGGGTGGGACTGACCGTCGTGAAGAGCGGCGCGGATACCCACAACCTTACTGCCGGACAGGGGACCTTTTTCGATGGCCTTGCGAAGGCCTTTTTCAACGGAGGGGATGAAGTTCTTGGGAACGGCGCCGCCGACTACTTCGTCAACGAATTCAAAGCCGTCACCCTCCATGGGCTCAAAGCGAACCCAAACATCACCGAACTGACCGCCGCCGCCGTTCTGCTTCTTGTGACGGCCGTGAGCGTCGTAAACGGCGCTGATGGTTTCACGGTAAGCAACACGGGGAGTGGAAAGCTCATAACCAACGGTGAGCTTGCTCAATGCAACGGCAAGGTGCTGATCACCAAGGCCGGCAATGATCTGCTCATGGGTTTCGGTATTCAGAGTGAAGGTAATGGTGGGATCCTCAGCCACAACCTTGTTGATCTGCTGTGCAATCTTATCCTCTTCACCGCTCTTGGCAGCACGGATGGCCTTGGAGTAGCAGGGAACGGGATAGATGGGGCCGGGCAGAACGGTGTCGCCCTTGGCAATGCAAAGGGTATCGCCGGTCTTGAAGGAATCCATCAGTTTGGTAACAACGCCGATATCACCGGCAGCAATGGCGGTAGTCTCTTCCTTGCCTTTGGGATCTTTGGGATCGCCTTTTACAAAGTAGAGCTTGCCCATTTTGTCGCTCTTTTCGGTTCTGCTGTTGTAAGCAGGCGTATCGGGCGTGATTTTACCGGAAATTACTTTGAAGAAAGAACATCCGCCGTAACCGTCATCCATGGTCTTGAAGCAGATTGCGGCCAGAGCGCCGTTCTCATCCACGGTGAAGTCGCCTTCGGCGGCGGCAGTGGCATCGGGAGCGGAAGCGGCAATACCGTTCAAAAGCAGGTCAACACCGTCGGTGGTGAAGCCGGAGCAGGCATATACGGGGTAGATATCGCCGTTGGCAATACCGGCCTTCAGGCCCTTGGCAATCTCTTCGGGAGTCAGAGGCTCCTCCATCAGGTATTTTTCCATCAGTTCCTCATCGGCGCCGGCAACGGCCTCGATGAAGGTGTTTCTCATATCCTCAAGCTCGTCGGCGGGGAAAGCGATTTCGCTTGCCTTGCCGTTGGCATAGGCAAAAGCCTTGCCGCTGGTGAAATCGGCATAACCGGCAACCTTGCCGCCCTCAACAATAGGAACTACTACGGGGCATACGCTGGTGCCGTACTCTTCTGTAAGAGCAGTAAGAGTCTTTTCAAAATCGGTATTATCATCGCAGCGGGTAACGGCGAAAATCTTGGCGATGTTTCTCTTGTTGGCGGCATGGAATGCCTTTTCGGTACCCACGTCTACGCCTGCGCCGCTGGCCAGAACGATCAGGGCAGTCTCGGCAGCACGGATACCTTCGCTGACGCCGCCGGCAAAGTCAAACTGACCGGGAGTGTCGATAATATTGACCTTGGTGTTGTTCCACTCAAGGTATGCAAGGGCGGAAGAAAGGGAGTTCTTGCGCTTCTTTTCCTCGGCGCTGAAATCGAGAACGGTGTTGCCGCTGTCAACTCTGCCTAATCTGTCGGTAGCTTTAGCGAGGAAAAGCATGGCCTCTGCAAGGGTCGTTTTACCTCTGCCGCCGTGGCCGGCAATAGCGACGTTTCTGATGTCTTTTGCTTGATAAGCTTTCAAGTTGTTTCCTCCTTATTCACTCGAAGCGAAACCGCTTCGGCTGCATTTCGACTCTAAGAGCACGATATCATATTGATTATATCATAGTGTTTTTTGCATTTCAATCATTTTTTTCGTCGGTTTCGCTGTTTTTTGGGGGTTCGGATTCCTCCCGATTCTGCACCCGGGCACGGCGGTGAGCCGCGGCGGAAATCCGCCTGCCCACGGGGGTGGCGGCCTGTGCTTCGGGAATGCGTTTTTCGGTGGCAAGCTCCTTTTTGTCGCCCCACAGATGAATCACGCCGTCATCGTTGAGCATCTTGACAATCACCATTACAAGGGGCAGCACAAACATCCCCAGAAAACCGATGGTTTCCAGACCCACATACATACCGAACAGGGTCAGGATGGGGGGCAGGCCCAGGTTGGCGCCCACGGTTTTGGGCTCAATAATCTGGCGCAGCACGGTTATAAGGACATAAATCACCAGCAAACCGATGCCGAGCCCCGTGTTGTGGGCGAACAGCAGATTGTAGAACGCCCACGGAATCATTACCGTGCCGGTGCCGAACACGGGCAGAATATCCAGCAGCGCCGTGCACAGGGAGATGACCGCGATGTAGCCGCCCTCATACAGCCCCAGCAAGCGCAGAATATTCAGGCTCACGGCCAGTTCGCAGAAGGTTATGCAAAGGATGAAGGCATAGGATTTTGCCATCTTGCCCAAGGAGGTCATGGTGACCCGCTTCACGGTGGAGGCCTTGGCCGCCGTTTCTTTTTTGACGGCACCCTTGATGCGCAGCGCAAGGTCGTCGTACCCCGCCGTCAGGAAAAAGCTGGCAATGAAGAAGATGATGACGGAAATCAGCATGCCGGGCAGCTTCACGGCGGTGGAAAGGATGGGGGAAGCAATCTGAGAAATATCCACGGAGGAGTTGGAGAGCTTTTCGGAAAGATCGGAGAAGGAAAAGCCCATGAGCCGCATCATGTCGGCCAGCTCCACCTCATTCTCCGCATACCGCATGCTGCGGTCCGCAAAATCCGTGATGGCAGCCGTAGCCGCCTTTTCGAGGGAGCCGGGCAGCAGCGCCGCCACCGAAAGCGCCCACTTCCGCAGGGAGGAAATCAGCTCCGGCAAATCACTGAATTTGGAAATGACATATTCCACAAAGCCCCGGAATTCCGCCACCAGCTTGTAGCCGATGAGGCTGAGCAGGCTCACCACAATCAGCAAAAACAGAATCAGCGTAACCACCGAGATAACGCCCTTGCGGATATGGGTTTTTTCATAGATGGCATTGACGGGCTTTTGCAGAATCAGGGAGACCGCCAAGGCAAAAATAAACGGAGAAAGCAGCCAGAAGGCGTACTTCATGAAGAGATAAAACAGCGCAATGATAACGGCAAAATAGGCGATGTTGATGAGTGTGTTTTTTCGCCTGTCATATATGGAATTCACGGTATCCCTCCCATCGGATGAACCGGTATTTTCCCTTATCTTACACTACCCTGAAAACAAAAGCAACGAATGCGAAAAAAATTTACAAAAACTTTCCTTTTCCCCTTTATTCGGGCAGATTTTTGTGATATTATGGGTTATCCGTAATAAAACGAGGGAGTGTTGAATTTGAACATAGCCATTATGGGCTACGGCGTTGTAGGCTCCG
Organism: Acutalibacteraceae bacterium; assembly: GCA_045599985.1. Taxonomy (GTDB): domain Bacteria; phylum Bacillota; class Clostridia; order Oscillospirales; family Acutalibacteraceae; genus CAG-177. The sequence continues at coordinate 14,175 of JAZRWZ010000166.1, forward strand.
GCGTTGCCGAGCTGCTTGCGAGGAATCATGAGCAGATTGTTTGCAAGAGCACCCGGGACAAGCTCGAGCTGAAATATATTCTTGATTTAAGGACCTTCCCCGGTGACCCCTTCGAGTCCCTTGTGATTTCCGATTTTTCCAAAATCGTGAATGATGACAGCGTAAAAATCGTGGTGGAGACCATGGGCGGCCTGCACCCCGCCTTTGAATTTGTGCGGGACTGCCTTGCCGCAGGCAAAAGCGTTGTTACCTCCAACAAGGAGCTGGTTGCCGAAAAGGGAATTGAACTGATAAAACTGGCACAGGAAAAGAACGTGAACTTCCTGTTTGAGGCCAGCGTTGGCGGCGGTATTCCCATCATCCGTCCCCTCACCCAGTGCCTTGCCGCCAACGAAATCGGCGAAGTCGCCGGTATCCTGAACGGAACCACCAACTTCATCCTGACTATGATGATTAAGAAGGGCATGAGCTTTGAAGACGCTCTTCGCCTGGCGCAGGAGAACGGCTATGCCGAGCGTGACCCCTCCGCCGATATTCTGGGCCACGATGCCTGCCGCAAAATCAGCATTCTGGCCGCCCTCAGCTTCGGCAAGCATGTGTATCCCAAGGATGTGCACACCGAGGGCATTACCGAAATCACGCTGGCCGATGTGGATTACGCCGCCGCCTGGGGCGGTGTTATCAAGCTCCTCGGCCGTGCAAAAAAAGCCGATAACGGCAAAATCAGCGCCATTGTCAGCCCCGCCTTTGTGGCAAACAGCAGCATGCTTGCCGGTGTGGACGATGTGTTCAACGCCGTGCTTGTGCGCGGGGATGCCGTGGGCGATGTGCTGTTCTACGGCAGGGGCGCGGGCAAGCTGCCCACCGCCAGCGCCGTGGTTGCCGACGTGATTGACTGCGCACAGCACGCCGAAAAGCGCAAGCCCTTCGGCTGGGGCGATGCGGAGGAAGGCTATGTGGCCGACTATAACGCCTGCGAAACCGTGCTGTATGTGCGCGCCGCTGCCGACGACGAAGGTGCGGCAAAGGCCCAAATAGAATCCGCCTTCGGCAAGGTGCGGTATCTCACCCGTGCCAACGCACCCACCGGCGAATTCGCCTTTATTACACCCTGCGGGCAGGAAAAAGCCCTGCGGGATGCTCTCAGTAAAATCACGGCCGCGAAGGTTGAAAACACCATCCGCGTTACCGATTATTGATGGAAACAGGAGGTTACCATGTCACTTATTGTTCAGAAATTCGGCGGCAGTTCGGTAAAGGATGCCGAGCGTGTTATGAATGTTGCCCGCATTGTTACCGATACCTATAAAGCAGGCAACGATGTTGTGGTGGTCGTATCCGCTCAGGGCGACACCACCGACGACCTGATTGCCAAAGCCAAAGAGCTTAATCCCAACGGCTCCAAAAGAGAGATGGATATGCTCATGAGTGCCGGCGAGCAGATTTCCATTGCTTTGCTTGCCATGGCTATCGAGAGCCTGGGCTTCCCCGTGCGCTCCCTGCTGGGCTGGCAGGCAGGCTTCTCCACCAACTCCGTGTACGGCAGTGCCCGCATCAAAAAGGTGAACCCCGCCCGCATTAAAGAGGAGCTTGGCAACAAGCGCATCGTTATTGTGGCCGGCTTCCAGGGCCTGTGCAAATATGACGATATCACCACCTTGGGCCGCGGCGGTTCCGACACCAGCGCCGTAGCCATTGCCGCCGCCATGCACGCCGACAAATGCCAGATTTTCACCGATGTGGAAGGCGTTTACACCACCGACCCCCGCAAGGTTGCCAATGCCAAAAAGCTGCAGGAAATCACCTATGACGAAATGCTGGAGCTGGCTACCCTGGGCGCTCAGGTGCTTAACAACCGCTCTGTTGAAATGGCTAAAAAATATAATGTTCAGCTTGAGGTGCTTTCAAGCTACACCCGCAAGCCGGGTACGATCGTGAAGGAGGTCACTACTGTGGAAAAAATGCTTGTAAGAGGCGTAACCAAAGATACCGACGTTGCCAGAATCTCTATTATCGGAGTTCCCAATGTGCCCGGTATTGCCTATAAAATCTTCGGCAAGCTTGCCGCCCGCAACATCAATGTGGATATCATCCTGCAGTCCGTAGGCAGAGACGGCAAAAAGGATATCGCCTTTACCGTAAGCCGTGCCAACGCTCCTCTTACCATGGACCTGCTGCATGAGTTCGAGCTGCTCTCCGGCCTTGAAATCACCTGCGACACCAACGTTGCCAAGATTTCCGTAGTGGGCGCCGGCATGGAGACTCACCCCGGCACCGCCTCCACCATGTTTGAGGCTCTGTTTGAGGCTGACATCAACATCCAGATGATTGCCACCAGCGAAATCAAAATTTCCGTTTTGATTGACGAAGAAAAGGCCAACGAGGCTGTTGCTGCCGTTCACAAGGCATTCTTCCCCGAGGAGAACTGATTTTTCCGTTTTCAAAAGCACTCCGATGACGGGGTGCTTTTTTCTGCAAAGGCAAAAGGCAACAAAAAAGCGGGCCCCGTGTGGGAACCCGCTTTTTGTGTTTATGTGTATCGGTTGACCGATCAGCCCTCCTGAGGAGCGCCAACGGGGCAAGTACCGGCGCAAGCGCCGCACTCGATGCAGGTATCGGCATCAATAACAAACTTGCCGTCGCCCTCGGAGATAGCACCTACGGGGCAATCTGCTGCGCAAGCGCCGCAGGAGATGCATTCGTCGCTGATTACATATGCCATAGTATTTTGTCCTCCTTATATCATATTGTGTCTGTATTGTAGCACATTGCCGAAAAAATGCAAGTGCTATTTTGTGAACAATTTTCTCAGCCCTCTATGCCCTTCAAGGCTTCCAGCTCCTCTTTGTTGACGCGGATTTTACCGTCCCGCACCAGCTTGACATCACGGCGGTTATAAAGCTGCGGTGCCGCTTCGGGGCGGGAATTGAGCTGAACCTTCAGGGTGCCCACAATCAGGTTGCTTTCCACCACGGTGCCGGGGCCGTCCTTGGTCTCCACCAAAGCGCCCACCTTGGGGGTAACCCGCAGCAGATGCTCATAGGCATCCTGCTCATATTTGAGGCAGCACATCAGGCGGCCGCAGGTGCCGCTGATTTTGGTGGGGTTCAGGGATAAGCCCTGCTCCTTCGCCATCTTGATGGCCACGGGCTGGAATTCGCCCAAAAAGGTGTTGCAGCAGAAGGGCCGCCCGCAAATCCCCAGACCGCCCAGCATTTTGGCTTCATCCCTCACGCCGATCTGGCGCAGCTCAATGCGGGTTCTGAACACGGAGGCAAGGGTTTTTACCAGCTCGCGGAAGTCGATGCGCCCGTCGGCGGTGAAATAGAACAGAATCTTGCCGCCGTCAAAGGTGTATTCCACATCCACCAGCTTCATATCCAGACCGAAGCTTTCGATTTTCTGCACGCAGATGTCGAAGGCTTCTTTTTCTTTCTCCTTATTCTTGGCAAGGCGGGCAATATCCTCATCCGTGGCGGCACGAATCACCTTTTTTAAAGGCTTCACAATCTGCTCATCCTCCACGGTACGGTTGGCCATGGCCACCTCGCCGCACTCCACGCCGCGCACGGTTTCCACAATCACGCGGTCGCCCTTTTTCATCTCCAACCCATCGGGGTCAAAGTAGTAGGCCTTGCCCACATCTTTAAATCTTACGCCGATTACTTCTGCCATATATATCCTCCCTTTGGGAAATCAGCCCCGCAGCAAAGTGCAGAGGCGAGTCAGAATCAAATTGTAGTTGCGGTTTTGCTCCAGAGCGAATTGCAGGGACTGCACCCGCTGCTGCAGCAAACACAGGCGCTCCCCCGTTAACCGGGTGCCCAGCAGCGCCGGTGCGCCCTCAAAGCTCTCTCTGTTGCCGCAGCCGTGTTTTACCTTCATGGCTTCCACCATGATTTCCTCCAGCACGGGCAGGGCACGCCTGAGCAATTCCTTATTCTTTTCAAAAACGGCGGCTGCCGTAAGAATTTCGTATTCATTGGGAGCAATCACGGCCCTGGCAACGGCACAGGCCGCCTTGGCCGCCTGGGCTGCCGTGTCGCTCATATCCCGCTCCCCTTCGCCCAGCGCAAACACCTGCGCACGGGACAGAATGGTGGGCAAAAGGCTTGCCTTGGAGGGGCAAAGCAGCAGGAAAAACATATAGTGAGGCGGCTCCTCCAGCACCTTGAGCAGTGCGTTCTGCACGGAAGGAGAAAGAGGATTCTCCGTTTTCATAATAAATACCTTGGCATCCGCCTCATTGGGGATAACCCCTGCGGAATGAATCATATCCCGCACATAATCCACCTTGAAAACGCCTTTTTCGTTTTCACCGTAGGTTTCAATATCGGGGTGAGCAGCCACCGAGGCCTTGCGGCAATCCGGGCACCGCCCGCAGGGGCGTTCCCCCTCCCCGGAGCAAACCAGTGCCCCGGCAATGCCTTTGGCAAGGCTTTCGCGCAGGGCGCTGTCACCGCCCTCAATCACCGCCGCATGGGGAAAGCGGTTGGCGTGCAGAGCGGATAAAACGGCCTGTGCGGCAGCTTTATTGATATCGGTTCCCAAGCAGAGCATAAGCCCTCCCAACGGGCTGCGCCGCCTTTTTCAGGGCGGGCTTCCCTCATTATAATTTCACAAACTTATCCACATCAATCACAAACACGGTGGCACCGCCCACGCTGATTTCCACGGGAGGGGTGAACATATCCAGACCGTCCATGCCGCCCATGGGGGAAATCATCTGCTTGCGGCGGCTGGAGAAGCGGCGGAAAATATCAAAAATCTTTTCGATATTCTCCTCCTCCACGCCGATGAGCAGGGTGGAGTTGCCGGAACGCAGAAATCCGCCGGAGGTGGACAGACGCGTGGCACCGAAGCCCTGATTGGAAAGCTCGGTGAGCACACGGGTGCAGTCATCGTCGTTGATAATGGCAATTAACATCTTCATCATATTATAACCTCTTTTCACACATCTGCCTGCTCTTCCAGCAAACGCAGATTGCGGTCAATCACATTTCTTCCCCGCCACTCGTAGGCTCTACCCGCAATGTCACAGCCGCTTTTCAGCACGGGGCGCACATCTGCCGCAAAGGCGGCAAGGGGATTTATTTTTGCCTTTTCGTTCAGGGGGCACACATTCTGGCACACATCACAGCCCCAGGCACAGCCGCTTTTTTTGATGAGCGCTTCCTCCGCCGGGGTCAGCTCGCCTTTTTTCTGGGTAAGGGCGGAGAGGCACAGCGCGGCATCGGGCTTTCCCGATTCCAACGCGTTCACGGGGCAGGCCCGGCGGCATTTGCCGCAGTGCAGGCATTCGTCCTCCGTTCCTTCGCAGACGGGCAGGCTCAGGGTGGTAACAATCTCGCCCAGAAACACAAAGGAGCCGTACTCTTTGTGAATGAACAGCCCGTTATCCCCCCGCACGCCAAGGCCGCAGGCTATGGCCGCCCTCACCTCGGGGATGGGGGAGTTGTCGGAGAAAGGCACAAACTGTTCGTCGGGATATAATTCCTGCAGGGCATCGCAGGCACTCTGCAGCCGGGGAGGCACCACGGTGTGGTAATCGGGCACCGCCGCATAGCGGGAGATATTTGTATTTTCATACATACTCTCCGGCAGGCGGTAGGGGAACACCGCCGTGATGATGCGCCGGGCATTCTGCGGCAATCGGCTTTGCGCCCGGCAGGGCAGCAGAGCATCCCGGAATCCCGAAAAATCGCACACACCCCAATCGGGGGCAGCATCATCCATTATTTTGCAAACAAGCTCTGTTTCATTCATACGGCGGAAGAGATTCCTATCATTAACGGTATGGTGACAATGGACATCAGGCTCACGGCAGACACCACCTGAGAGGCCAAAGCCGTATCCCTGCCGTATTTGGCGGCAAACATCACGGTATTGTTGGCGGAGGGGGCGCTGGCTGTAATCACCAGAGAGGTGAGCAGAGAGCCGGTAAAGCCGAAGCATTTGTAAAGGGCAATCATGATGCCGGGCAGCACTAAGAGCTTGAGCACCGCCACCAGAGGCAGGCGTTTATCCGTAAACACGGATTTCAAATCGGCACGGGAAAGGTAGGTGCCGAAAATCAGCATGGCCAAAGGCGTGTTGAGGCTTGCCAGATAACCGATGGGCTGGCTCACCACCACGGGCATCTGCACGGGCAGCAAAAACAGGGGCAGACCAATCAGAAAACCGACCACGCCGGGGTTGAGCACAATGCGCTTCGGGTCGATTTTTGCTTTTTGCCCGTTCCCGTCGGTTTTGCCCTTTGTCATGATGTATATACCGTGGGTAAAGCTGAAAATCTGAACGGTGATAATCACCACGGAGCAGTAGAGCACGCCCTCCGTCCCCGCCAAAGCGCTGACAAGGGGCAGCGACATATACCCGCAGTTGCCGTAGGTGGTGGCAAATTTGTAAATGCCCGCCGTGCTTTCGGGGCAGCGGCGAAAGAACACCGTGGAAAGGGTGATGGATACGGCATGGAGCAGGAAGGCACAGCCCGCCGCCATCAGCAGCTTTCTGGCAATTTCGGGAGAGAACTCCAAGGTGATGAAGGATTCGATGATTTTGGCGGGCACCACGATGTAAAAAAGCAAATCGGTGCATTTGAGGGCGGTCTTTTCGGTGAACAAACCCACGCGGTCCGCCACAACGCCCACCGCCACGATTATGTAGAGAATCGCCACCTGCCGCGCGGACAGAGCCATTCCCTGCAGCATTTCCTGAAAATTCATACTGTTACTGTGCCGAAAATCTTATTCGGCTTCCTCTTCCGTTTCTTCCGCCTCTGCTGCGGGTACATCTGCGGGTGCAGCCTCGGCTGCCGCTTCTTTGGCATCGGCATTGCCGCCGACCCAGCCCACGCGGGTAAACACGACAGACAGAATGTAGAGCGCCAGCCCCAGGTCGCAGCAGGTCACGGGGCCGTTCTCGTAAAGACCGGACTCATTGCCGGTGAGCACCATGACAAGCCTTGGCACAAAGCAGCACAGACCGAACACGGCGGCAGGCAGGCCGTAGCCCACCACTTTCCAATCCAGACCCTTGGATTCGATTTTGGAATTGAGCTGCGCATAGGCGCCGAAGAACATCAGCATGAAGGCCAGCATAAACAGCTCCAGCGTCAATTCGGAAACCTTGGTAAAACTGATTTTGGTGGTGAAGCACAAAATCAGGCGGAACATGAGCCATGCCATGGGCGCGGCGGAAAGAATTTTGAACTCGGAGCCGTTGCTTTTGCCGGTAAAGCAGCCGATGCCCACCAGCAGAATATACACGGCAGCCAGCAGCCCGAAAATCACCTGAGCCCGCAGCAGCAGAACGGTAATCAGGAAAGTGCCGTCACCGGGGTCCTCAATGTCGCCCATAAGTCTGCCGACAATCACGCCTACTTCATAAAACACGGAAGCGCAGGCCAGCACGGCGAAGATGCCCTGACCGGGGCGTTTTTTCACCGAGCGGTCATAGCCGATTTCCCTGCGGTAAATCAGGGCGGAGGCCATGGAGCAAATCAGCCCTGCCCCCAGCAGACCGTACAGCGCGTAAACCGTGGCATCGGTGTTGATAAAGAAGCCCGTGCCGGGTTCAATCACATGAAAATATTGGTAAACACGCAGGGGAATCGCCGTCAAAGCCACCAAACCAAAGGCAACGGTGGAAATCAGAAATCCGATATTTCGACTCTCATTTTTCATTTTACAGTACCTTCTATCCGAATTAATCTCTGTCGGCAAGGGGAACATAGCCGGCGGAGGGAACCACGCTCTTGTAGGCGGGGCGGATGATACGGCCGCCCGTGAGCAATTCCTCTATGCGGTGGGCAGACCAGCCTGCCACGCGGGCCACGGTAAAGATGGGGGTAAACAAATCCTCGGGAATGTGAAGCATGCGGTAGATGAGGCCGGAGTACAGATCCACATTGGCGCACATGGCTTTATCGCTGCCCTTCACCTTGCGGAACACCTCGGGAGTCAGCCGCTCCACCATGTTGATAAGGTTGAAGTCCTCTTCAAAATCCGTGCCCTTCGCCACCTTTGCGGCGCGGTTTTTCAGGATGACGGCGCGGGGGTCGGAGAGGGTGTATACCGCGTGACCCATGCCGTAAATCAGGCCGGAGCCGTCACCGGCCTGGCGGCGGATAAGCTTGGCAAGGAAGTCGGCAACCTGCCCTTCATCGGCTGTGTTGGACACGCCCTCCTTGATGAAGTTAATCATTTCCGTGCTCTTAATATTGGCGCCGCCGTGACGGGGGCCCTTCAAAGCGCCGATGCCTGCGGCAATGGCGGAGTAAGTATCGGTTCCGCTGGAGGTCAAAACACGGTTGGCAAAGGTGGAGTTGTTGCCGCCGCCGTGCTCGGCATGAACCATCAGGCAGGTGTCTAACAGCAGAGCCTCGTCCTCGGTAAAGCGGCGGTCATCACGAATGGAGCTGAGCACCGCCTGTGCCGTGGTGTGGTTGGGGTCAATCTGGTGAATCACCATGCTTTCGTGGTCATAGTGGCGGCGTTTTACCTGATAGGCATAGGCCATGATGGCGGGCATTTTGGCAATAATCTGAATGCACTGGCGCATCACGTTCTCAACACTGATTTCATCGGGATTCTCGTCAAAGGAATACAGCGCCAGAATGGAACGGGCCATCTTGTTCATGATATTCGGCGAGGGGGCCTTCATAATCATGTCTTCAATAAAATCCTCGGGCAGCTCGCGGTACTTGGCAAGCAGGGCGGTGAACATGGCCAAATCCTCGCGGTCGGGCAAAGTGCCGAACAGCAGCAGCCACGCAATCTCCTCATACCCGTAGCGGTGCTCCGCCTCGCAGCCCGCCACCACCGAGGACATATCGATGCCGCGGAACTTCAGGCGGCCCTCACGGGGAACACGCTCGCCGTCATCGATGTAATAACCCTCAACGTTGCACACGTTGGTCAGGCCCGCCATAACACCGGTGCCGTCTGCATTGCGCAGGCCGCGCTTGATGTTGTATTTCTCAAAATAGGACGGCTCGATGATGTTATATTTACGCACCTCGGCGCATAATCTTTCAATAGTGTCATCGGAAATATTCACGATTACGGAACTCATTGGGGAATCCTCCTTTGCAGTTGGGGACAATCATCCATTATAATAAAAGTGATTATACACCTTATAAACAATAAAAGTCAAGAGAAAGGAGTGGTTCGGTGAAGGGCTATGCCTTGCTGGCAGGGGTGCTTGCCCTGGCCATGCTGATTCTTCCCGCAGCCGCCGTGCCCCGGGGTAACCCTGCCCCGACCGGGCAGCCCGAAAAGGAGGCAAGGGCGGAAACCATCGCCGTCATGGCCACCGCCACGGGCAAGGTGACCCGGATGGAAATGCGGGAATACCTGACGGGGGTGCTTGCCGCCGAGCTGTCGCCGGAGACTCACCCGGAGGCGGTCAAGGCTCAGGCCGTGGCGGCCTACACCTATGCCTTATATGTGCGCAACCGCAACCGTCAGAAGCAGGACAGCTCCCTGCGGGGGGCGGATATCAGCGATTCCCCCGCCGCCTGTCAGGGCTATTTCACCCCCGAAAACCGAAAGGAAAAATGGGGCAGGGATTTTGAGGAGAACGAAAAGAAATTTACGCAGGCGGTGGATGCGGTTTACGGCTGGGTCATCACCTATGAGGGCATGCCCATTCTGGCGGCTTACTTTGACACCTGTAACGGCCGCACCCAGGCCGCGAAAAACCTGTGGGGCGGCGGCTTCCCCTACCTGCAAAGCGTGGCAAGCCCCGGGGACCGGCTGAATCCCGCTTTGGTGGATGCCGCCACCTTCTCCTTTGCGGAATTCCGCACCGCAGCCGAAAAAACGGAGGGTGTGGTGCTGGGCGATGACCCGGAAGAGTGGGTGGAAAAGCCCGTGAACAATGAGGACGGCTATGTAAAAAGCCTGACCGTGGGGGGCAAGACCTTCACGGGGGCCATGGCGCGCCGGGCCTTCGGCCTGAAAAGCACCGCCTTTACCGTTACGGTGAACGACACCGGGGTGGTATTCCGCACGGAGGGCAGCGGCCACGGGGTGGGCATGAGCCAGTACGGCGCCGACTACATGGCGCGGCAGGGCAGCACATGGGAGGAGATTCTGCAGCATTACTACACGGATATTGAGATTGAATACCCCTGATGCCGCCGGTGAAACCACAATTTTGCCGCAGATAATTCAAACCGTATAACGCAAAAAAGCGATGCTTCCCGTCACGGAAACATCGCTCTTTTCATTTCTGTTCGGTTTGTTTTTTGCGGCGAAAGCGCTCGGGCACCTTCGCCCTGACCACATAGCCCAAAATCTGACCGGAAAGCACCACCGTGAGCAGGGAGTACAGCAGCCTCTGCCACGGCACATTTTTTGAGAGATAATTGCCTGAATATTTCCCGCCGGGGGGACTGAGATTGCTTCATTCTTTGTTGTTTGCCTTACTCTGTATCAGTTTCTCTTTTTCCGCCCGTTTAAGCCTTTTTATCTGCACCTCTCGGCGCTGTGCCTCCTGTTTGGTGGCAAAGCATTCGCTGTAAACCAATGTAACGGGCTGACGGGAACGGGTATATCTGGCGCCGCCGGTGCCGTTGTGGGCGGCCATTCGCTTTTCCAGATTATCCGTCCACCCGGTGTAGTAGGTGTTATCGGCACACCGCACAATGTAGGTGTAGCAGGGCTTTTCGTTCAGGGCCGTCACATCCGTTACCGTGAGGACATCCCCCTGCACGGTAAAATGCACCTCCGTTTCGGCAAAAGGAAAGCCGTATACCCGCTCCGGGTCATGCTGATAGCCGGGGCGCGGGTCCTGAGAAAGCACGATTCGCAAAGCCTTACGCTTGGCGGCGGGCACCCGTTTTTCCAGCGCCTCGGGGAACACCACCTGCAGTGCCTTGCTCTCCAGCGGCGCGGCAAAGCCGCCCTCCGCCTCGGGATGAGCATCGGTATAGGGCAGATAAGGCTTGATATCCAGTATGGGGGTGCCGTCCATCAAATCGGCGCCGCCCACCCGCAGCACCGTGCCCCAACGGGCGGTTTTTTCAACCCCCAGCAGCTTCACGCAGGAAAGGCCGATGGGGTTGGGCCGGAAGGGGGAACGGGTGGCAAACACCCCCAGCCGCTCGTTGCCGCCAAGGCGGGGCGGGCGCACCGTGGGGGACCATTCCTCCCGCACATTTTCGGAGAATTCCCAAATCAGCCAAAGGTGGGTAAAGCCCTCTATGCCCCGCAGGGCATCGGGGTTGCGGTATTCCGGCTCAAACACCACGGTGGAGCACAGCTCCTCCGTAATGCCGCTTTGGCGGGGAATACCGAATTTGGAGGGGAAATCGCTTTTGATATGGGCAATCTGTTTGAGTGTGATATCCATAAAACACATTCCGTTCGGGGTATGATTCCGCAAAAATGCGGTGAAAAATCCTTTTTCAATAATAGCACACCGCCCCGGGAAAAGCAAATTTTCATAATTGCCCGCTCCGCGGGGAAAATAGAAATTGAAAGAGGTGATAACAGCATGAAATCGGATAAGAAAGCCGAAAACCCGGTTCCCACGCCGAGCGTTGAGGCGGAGCAGGGCAATCCCGAAACCGCTTTTGAGACGGTGAACCGTTACGGCACCTACAATGTGCAGGCCACCGCCGATACGGAGAACCCCTTCCCCACCGTTGCGCAGGGCCGCGTAAAGAAGAGCCCGCGCCGCAAACGGGATGACTCCTGACAAAAAATATTTCGGATTTTTTCGTGATTTTGTGAAATTGCGAGAATTGACATCGGTTTGTTCCTATGTTATACTTTTTTCGCAATGGAGGCAGTGCCCGCCGGCATGCCTTTGCCGTATTCGCGTAACTGACGGATTCGTGGGCAACCACAGGGGAGCGCGAAACGTTAGCGGAATCACCCGCAGCCGACCGTCTGGGCACACTTTCTCCTCGGAGTAAAGTGCGCCTTTTTGATTTTTTAAAGGAGTGTTTATTATGGAAAACAAACTCGTCTACACCGGCAAAACCAAAAATGTTTACGCAATGGAAAACGGCAACTACCTGTTGAAGTTCAAGGATGACTGCACCGGTAAAGACGGTGTGTTTGATCCCGGTGAAAACTCCGTCGGCCTTACCATCGAGGGTGTGGGCGATGTTAACCTGCGCATGTCCATTTACTTTTTTGAGAAAATCAATGCCGCCGGCATCAAGACCCACTATGTAAACGCTTCTTTGGCCGACACCACCATGGAAGTGCTTCCCGGCAAGGTATTCGGCAAGGGCCTTGAGGTCATCTGCCGCTACAAGGCCGTGGGCAGCTTCTTCCGCCGCTACAGCGACTATGTGGAAGAGGGCGCAGACCTTCCCGCCTATGTGGAAATGACCTTCAAAAACGACGAAAAGGGCGATCCCCTCGTTACCAAGGACGGCCTTGTTACTCTGGGCGTTATGACCGACGAGCAGTATGACGACATCAAGGTCATGACCCAGCAGATCACCAAAATCGTTGCCGACGACCTGAAAGAAAAGGGCCTTGTGCTTTACGACATCAAGTTTGAGTTCGGTTACGACGCAGACGGCAAGGTTATGCTGATTGACGAAATCGCCTCCGGCAACATGCGTGTTTACAAGGACGGCCGGTACATCGATCCCATGACTCTCTCCAAGCTGTTCTTTGCCGAATAATCCCCAAAAGGACAAAACAGAATAATCCGATGATAATAACTGCCGCAGCCTGAACCTCATCAGACTGCGGCAGTTTTTTGTTTATCTTATTTTGCGGCGGTGACGGGAGCCGGGGTGAGGGCTGCCTGCTCTCTGGCGGAGGCGTAAACCACCTCCACATCCTTTTCAAAAAGGCCCGCGTCAACGGTGGGGAGCCATGAGGCGCCGGTCACGGTGTTGGCCTTGAAGCTCTCTTCATCCGCCTCCACGTTTACCCGCTCAACCCCCTCTATGACATCGCCGGATTTGTATGCCATGTTGAAAAAGGCGTGGTGGTCAATGCGTGTTACCGATTTTGGCACAAACATGTAGGTCAGGCCTCTGTCGTAGGTAAAGGCATCGGAGCCGATTGCCTCCAGCCCGTCGGGCAGGGAAGCATAGGTTTTCAGCTTACCGGCAACATTCCCGTATACCGTGTCGGCCACTGCCTCGGAGGCTGTGTAGGAATAAATCTCCTTAAGCTTTTCCGCCTTGAAAAAGCCGAGGGTACCGATGGTTTTCAGGCCCTGAGGCAGGAATACCCGCTCCACATCGCTGTAAGCGAAGGCCAGCTTGCCGATTTGGGTTACCGTGGAGGGTACCACATAGTCCCCTGCCGCGGCGCGGTAGTCACGGATGAATGCGGCGTAATCCGCTTTGCCCGTAAGGGTGTCGAATTTTTTCACCAGTGCCGCGTCATCCCCGGTGAGCTTTGCCATATCCTCGCCCTCGTCCAGACAGCGGCCTATGAGCTTGACGGCATCGCAGAAATCGTCGTTGGTTATGCTGCCGTTTTCGGGGAAATCAAGGGTATACCCCGCCTGCCTTGTCAGGTAAAGGTTGTGGGCACTGGGGTAATAGATGATTTCCGTAAGCGCCTTGTTGTAAAGCACACCGTCAATGTCGCAGTAGTAGGGATTTTCGTCATCCACAAACACGGTTTCAAGGCTCCAGCAGCTGTAAAAGCTTTTGCCGTCAATGGTTTCCACATCCCGCCCCACGGTGATGCTTTTGATTTTTTCATCGCAGTTGAAGGCGTATTCCCGGATGGCGGTAATGGGCTTGGTCTTATCCCCGTCCACAAAATCCACGGTAACCTCCGTGACGGAGCCGGGGTTGGAGTATTTCACGAATTCATAGCCGTTCTCCAGCTTGTCATAGGAGAATTCGTCATTGCGAAGGGCATAGATGCTGAAGAGCAGGGAGAGAATCACCGCAATCACAAGAAAAACCACAATGCTGATTTTGGTTTTCAGCTTGATGCTTTTATCCACGATTCTCGGCTTCTGAAGGCCTTCTATCTGGTAAGTCCAGATTTCGTCATCCTTGATTTCAAGGGGCGGCTCTTTTGCCAGCGCCTCGCGCATTTTATCCGTTTTGGTTTTACGCATCTTCAGCCACCTCGCTTTCATTCTTCTCTTCTTCCGCTTTTGCTTTGGTTACCTCTTCACGGCGCTTGAGCACCTGAATGACCTTGCTCTGCTTGCTGTCGTCATAGTTCCAGAACAGGTAGGGAATGGTCATGAGCAGGTAGCCCACAATATCGATGATAATGGGAACAACAATGATTTTGATTCGGGATTCGTCAATGAAAAGCACATCCCAGTTGCTGTTAAAACCGTATTTGAGCAGCAGCACGGGAATAATCAGGCCCACAAAGTTGGTGATGGGGCCGGTGAACCAACTGAAAACACCCGAGAAGCTCTCCAGTCTTTCGCCGGAGAGGTACATCTGGTAGTCATTTATCTGCACCTGCATATCGCTGTTGATGGATTTGGGCACGGTGGAGCACACCTGCTCAAACATCAGCGCCACAATGCTCACGGTGCCGCACAGCACAAGATTATCGCCGAAGAAGATGTAATTGAGCACAATGATGATATTGGTGACCGCCCGCACAAGCTGATAAAAAATCATGACCTGACGGTAGGAAAAATGCTTTCTGAAAAACGGGGTGAAGAAATCCGGCGGCGTGCCGCAGAAGGATACCAGCGTGACCAGCAGGCTGTAAATCAGGCCGCTCAAACGGAAGGTATACAGATACAGAATGGTGGTGAAGGCCAGCATGCCGTTACCCAAAGAATCCAGCAGGGTAACGATGTTGTTGATCCATTTGTATTTGTTGTACAGCACCCCGGACATGCCGTCCCAGAAGCTGATGTTGACCTTTTTCTCAATGGGCGGCTGAGGAATTCGCTCCTGCACCCGCCGTGCCAGAAACAGGGTGAGCCCTGCGAAGAACATGAAGGTGAAGGGAATCACATATTTGAACACCGCAATATCCGCCCACTCGTCACGGCAGAAGCCGATGAACACGGGAATGAGGGCATCCACAATGTTCCACACAAAATGCGACAGCTTGATGGGGAAGGTTCTGACCCATATTCTCTCCTGCGGGTCGGGGCTTACATTCTGTGCGCAGGTTTCCAGCTGATTGTTGAAGGTGTAGACGTTATAGATGCTGAAAAGCAGGTTGGCCACCCACACACGGGCCGTTACATCCCCGATGGTTTTGTAGAACGGAAGCCAGCCGATAAGGAATACCATAACGGTTTTGGGCAGAAAATCGCTGTAAAGCGAATATTTGTATCTGCCGAATTTGGGAATCAGCTTTTTGCGCCAGAACAGATTGCGCGCACCACCGTAACCGTTGCAGAGAATGTAGGTGCCCAGAATCTTGATGGCGGAGGCGGTGTTGATGCCGTCCAGCGAGTTGATGTAGCCCACAATCCGGTTTTGCGGATTCAGGAAAGGCCCAAAATCGAAAATCACCAGAAACAGACCGACCAGGGCCGCCAAAAAGTAGGTGGCATAGATTTTTCGCTCCACATTCTTTTTGAGGAAGCCCAGGTTATCGTTCACCACCCAGCTGATGAGGTTGAATATGTACCCCAAGGGCATGTTGATGATGGTGATGATGGAAAAGGCGAGATAGGGCAGCTTGTAGTGGTACATGATCAGGTAGCAGCTGGCGGCAAAGGCGATGAACTTGGAAATGATCATGGCGGAGGAGTAGTTCGAGCCGATGCCGATGGTGATATCCAGATACTCCCTGAATGATACATACTTGCCCTCGGGCGGGGTTTTCCAATGCGTTTTGAAATTGTTCAGACCGTTTTTGATTTTTGCTGTGTTGACCTTGCTCACGCTATCACATCCTGTCTGATTTATTGTTATCCCGTTTTGCTTTGGCAAAAGGGATTCAAACCCAATATGGTTTTAGTGCCATATTTTTGCCTTATCGGGACAGAGCTCCGTTCCGAATGGCCTCAATGATTCTGCGGCACACTTTGAAGTTGTTTGCCATGGCGGCGGCAAAGATATCGGCGGTTTCCTCCTCGTTCTCCGCAATGCGGGTCTCCCGGCCGGGGGCCCACAGGCTTTCGGGGGTGGCGCCGTTCATGAATACCGTCATGTTCACGCTGTCACGCACCACAATCAGCCGGTCAAGCAGGCCGAATCGGTCCGCCGCCGCGGCAAGGGCGTGGTCCTCCATTTCGGAGCAGACCAGAGGGTCCGGGCAGCCGTAATAAGCCACGGCCTTTTCGGCGTTTGCCCCCATGAAAGCACCCTTCCAGTAGTTGTCGCCCGTGGCAACCGTGCCCTTCTGCACAACCGGGTCACGGGTGGCCCAGGGGGCGTTCCCGAAGGTTTTTGCCATGAATGCTTTGGTTTTGGGGGTGGATTCCAACGGGGTATCCTTTACCAATGCAAAAAGCTTTTCGCAAAGGGCTCCGCTCAGCAGACGAACCCCGTCCCTGCCGAATTCGGGCTCATAAAACCATGTGGTTTCGCAGGGCACCGTCAAATCACGGTAATCCGCCGTGTGCCCCAAATCAAAATCCACGGTGGCGGTAATCAGAAATACATCCCCCATCACCGTTTTTTCGGGCAGGGAGCCTGCACAGCCCGTGCTGATGATGTAAGCCTTTGAAAAATCAAAGCGGGGGTCGCACAGCAGGGCGGTAAGGGTCACCGCCGCATTCACCTTGCCCTCCCCTGCGGCCATCATGGCAAGGCCGTCTTTATAGAGAAGGGGCGTGGGGCAGCCGGGCACGGCGAAGCGCAGGGCATCGGTAAAGAAGGCACGGTAAAACAGCTCACCCTCATCCGGTTGGCCGTCTCCCCATGTGCCCACGGTAAATTTCGGTAAAATCAGCGCCTTTACGGGCAGCGGCGCCTTGTCGGCAAAATCCGGCATTTTGTTTTCTCCCTTCGCAGGTTTATTACCGGGCGGTAAGAGTCACCGTCTGCCCCGGGTTCAGGGTTACGGTAAAGCCGTTTTCGGCGGGTACAACACCCTCGGGCAGGGCAGCGGGGCACATGGCGCAAATCAGTTTCACCCTGCAGGCGCGTTTTGCCGTGAGGGAAACGGATGCGGTCTGCCCGTTTTCACGCTTTGCCGATACCAGACATCCGTTTTCCGCCAGCAAATCCCCGAAGGATACGTTTTGCCAGCTGTCGGGTGTGCCGGTGAATACACGAATCTCGTCCCCCACGCTTATCATCAGCATATCCAGTATGCTGCGGGCGGCGGCGGGCGGTGTTTCCAGCACGGGGCTGAAATCCTCATGATACATGGTGTTGGGGCGGATGTAGCCCTCAAACAGCCTCTCCAGTTTTTTGAGCGCCATGTTGCCGTTGCCGAGATAAGCATACATGGAGGCGGAGCCGGTGCAGGAGTAGCCCTGCAGGCCCTTGGGCATGCTCTGCCAGTGGGCAATGCTTTTTTCAATCAGTTCCCGCTGTGCCGGGTCATTCTCATCCATAATATGCAAGGGATAAAACGCCAGCAGATGGGAGTAGTGGCGGTGAGATTCCGCCAAAGGATAATCCCTGCCTATCATGATGCCCTGCTCGGGGTCAACGGGCAGAGGGGCCAGTTCGTTCAGCACCTTCTGCCACAAAGCGGCGTTTTCATCCTTCAGGTCGAATTCGTCATTGAGCTTCTGCAGGGTGAGCAGACCCCACCGCAGCAGGCTCATGTTATAGGCACAGTCCTCGCTGATGCCCTTGTATTCGGGGGAGGTGGTGGGAGGCAGATGCCGGAGACCGTCCTCCTCTTTTTTGAGCAGAGCCACAATGTACTCCGTGGCCCCCTTGAGCACGGGGAACAGGAAATTCCTGAGGCGGTCATCATCGCAGGCGCTTCTCAGGTGCACATAGCAGTTATGCAGCGCCCACACCAGATTGCCCACCTCCAGCTCGATGGGGCGGGTGCATTCGCCGGGAATGCCGCAGTCGGTTTTTAAGGTGGAGGTGGTATTGCGACCGATGGTGCAGAACCTGCCGTTACGGTATTTTTCGGGCACATTCTCCCTGAGGGTATCCAATCCGTTTTCGATGGTTTCCAACAAAGATTCCCCGATTTCCAGATGATTGGCCGGGTACAGGGGGGAGTAGTTGAGCTCCACATTCAGGTTCCACCACCCGGCAGGCCAGGCGGTGTACTGCCCGAGCCACGGGCCTGCGGTATCAAATACATGGTAACCCTTGCGGGTGGCGGCGGCACACTTGTAAAGCTGAATCCAGTAAAACTGCTCCAGCTTTTTGTCGTCAAGGCTCACATAACTTTTGGTGTAGAAGCTGTTCCAGAAGGCGTGCAGCTTCTGCTTTTCCGCCTCATAGGCGCCGTAAAGGGCGTTCACCCGCCCGGGCGCATCCCCTGCGGGAGTTTCCCCGATTTCGTAATTTTCAATCAGGCAAACCAGCGTGTGCTCGCTGCCCTCGTCAAATATCTTGTAATTCACCCGGTATTCGCCGCCCCGGAATTTGGGCTGAATGTGGGTGACCACACCGTCCTTCTCCTCCCGGCGGGGAGGCTTGGGGTCATCGTAATGCAGGCTGACCCGGGCATCTTTTTCCAGCAGCATCTTGTACTGACGGGGGCTCATGGCAGGCACAGGCTCATACGCGGCCTTTACGCCGCTGCCCTGCTCCCGCCAGCGGAAGAAAAAGGCCTTTTGCCCCTCCACGGTGAAGCATTCCGTTTTTACGGTGCCGCCGTTATGGGTCAGGTCGGCGGTCAGCTCCCCATCATAAAGGGAAAGCTGCATGTTGTTGGCGGTAAAGCCGCCCGGTGCCGAAATGCGGAACCCGCCCAAGGGCAGGCGGGGGGTTAAATAGAGCATATCCTGCTCCTGCCCGCTGTTGTCGCGGTTATCGTAAACGCTTGTGTTGCCCACATTCAGGTAAAGGTTGTTATCCTTATCAAAATAGGCGGAAACACCCGTTTCCCCGTTGCCCAGAAACGGGCCTTCAAACCATGTGCGGGGGAAATCCCGCCACACCATGGCGTGGGAAGACAGCACAGCCTTAAAATCAAATTGAGAATTCATTGTGGCCTCCTCGTTTGTTGCGTATATCGGTATGTGAATTTTATCATACCAAAGAAAAAAGAAAAACACAACTGTTCCCGGCATTTTTGCCGTCACCCTTTGCCCCGCCGCCGAATACAATAAAGCAAACGGCTGCGCCCCGGTTCCCCCAAGGCGCCGCCCCAAGGAGGAATGGGTATGACAAACGAAAACCGAGGCTGTTTTCTGGGCTCCGCCGGTGCCGGCTGCTTCGTGAACCATTTTGACAGCCTTTTGCCGCCGGAGAGCGAGGGCTGGTACACCTATATTCTGAAGGGCGGGCCCGGCACGGGCAAATCCACCCTGATGAAGCAGCTGGCCCGCAGCATGGAGAAGCACGATATCCCCTGCGAGCGGGTGTTCTGTGCCTCCGACCCCGACTCGCTGGACGCGGTGGTGTTCCCCTGCCTGACCGCCGCCGTGGTGGACGGCACCGCCCCCCACGAAATGGAGCCCGCCTACCCCGGGGTGGACGGCGAAATCGTGAATCTGGGGCTGTGGCAAAGCGATGTGCTGCAGGCAAACGGTGAAAAAATCCGTGCCCTGACCGACAAAAACCGGGATTTGCACCGCAAAAGCAGAGGGTACCTTGAGGTATGCTTTTCCCTTTACCGTCGTGCCGCCGCGCTGGAGAGGCAATGCCTGAATACCGAAAAAATCAAACGGTATGCCGCCCGGCTCGGGGCCCGGTATTTTGATGCCCCCGCCCCGGAACGGGGCAAAACCCACGTGCGGCTGATGGAGGCCGTCACCCCCAAGGGCTTTTTGTTTGCCGCCGATTACGCCGCTGCCCTTTGCCCCAAAGCCGTGATTCTGCACGACGAATTCGGCAGTGCCGCCGCCGAATTGACGCAGGCACTGGCAGAGGCTGCCCTGCAATGCGGATGGAATGTGACCCAAAGCCCCTCCCTGTTCGGGGAGGGCATCCGCCACCTGATTGTGCCGGAGCTGGGCTTCGGCTGCTTCACCTCCGACCGGCTGTGCACAGCGGATATTCCCAACGCCCGCCACATCCATGCCGCACGGTTTACGGATGCGGCAAAGCACAGCCGCTGCCGTGAAAAGCTGAAATTCCTGGGCAAATCGGCGTGGGAGATGCTGGAGGAGGCCTGCCTCACCCTGCAGGAGGCGGGGGAGGTTCACAACGAACTGGAGGCTCTTTATGCCGCCGCCATGGATTTTGAGGCTGTGGGACAGATTACGGAGGAGCTTTTTCAAAAGCTGTGGGCCCGCAGCTGGCGGGAGGACGGGGAAATCAGCGAGGATTCCCCCTCCCCCAATACACCGTGATTCTTCCCCTGCGTGTAAGAAACTGAAAATACGATGCAAACTGAAAAAGCGATGCTAAGACAAGTGCTTAACATCGCTTTCTTTTTATGGAACGAAACAGGCTTATTCCTTCACATCAAAGGTTTCCCCGTTTTTGCTGATTTTCATGACGATTTCCTTGCTGCCGAACACAAAGCGCATCTCGTGCTTGCTGCCGAAGAAGGGAGCCAGCCGCTTTTTGAGCCCCGGCTGCTCAAAGCCGTTTGTCACAATCCATGTGCCCTTGCCGTCCCGGTATTCCCGGTAGCCCACGGCAGGGGCCTTTTTGCCCGCGGGAGCAAAGCGGGGAACGGTGACCACGGTCAGGCCGTTGTTTCTCACACATTCCGCCACTGCATCGGCGGTTTCTTTGCTGACGGTTTCGCCGCAGAGAAAGGCCAGCTTCAGGGTTTTCAGCTGCTCCGCCTTCACTTTATCGTCAAACACCACGGCGTTGTTCATGGTAACGAAGGAGCGGTGAGGGGCATACAGGCTGCGCAATTCCAAACGGCCCCAGGAGATGCCGTTGCGGCCGCTCTCCCCCTGCGTAATCAGGCGCAGGGCACGAATCCACTCTCTGTTTTGTTTATGCACCTTCAATTTGGGGTTGCCGAAAAGCATATTGCGCCAGAAAAAGCGGCAGCGGCCCTGCCCCCAATAGGTGTCATCATAGCGGATCACGGCGATTTCCGGCTCGTAATCCTGCACATTGTAGTCCCGTTCTTTCCCTTTATATTCCCCGGCAAAGCGGCAGAACGCCTCACCGTAGGGGGTAATGGTATCTTCCTCGCCCTCATAGAACCTTTCGGCGGCCTCCACATACACCGCATCCACACCCGCCAGATAGGCAAATTTCAGGTTATGGTACATCTCCTCCACGGAGTGGCCGGGGAAGGTGAGCCGATACCACAAATCCACGCAGTTCCACAAGGGTGTTTTATACTGCATGGCGGCACCGGCGGCAATGACAAACTGGATGACGGAGGCGGACTCCTTCTGGGATTTAAAGTTGGGGATAATATCATTCTCCGCAAATTTATGGAACAGCACGGGGAACACGTGCTCACCGGAAAGGGTGGCGGCACCCAATTCGCCCAGCTCTTTGCGGTATTCCTTCAGCTGCTCGCTGAGCAGAGCGCCCTGCTTGAGCACATTTTTCTCCTTGAGCACGGGGAAGGTGGGTTTATCGATTTTGTATTTGGAGGCAAGAGCCAGAGAGATGTTGCGGTTGATGATGACATGTTCAAATTCATCATACATCACGCCCCAGCAGTTGCCCTGACTGTTGAGCGCATCCATATACGCCCCGGGGATGTTCAGGCGGTGCGTGCCGTCGGGGTGGTTGGCCCAGTCAAAGCCGTCCTTCGTTGCGGTATCGTTGTTAAAATTCTGGCTTTCAAAGTTGGCGATATAGTCCACGCCAAGGTCGCTCATGGCCTTTACGGCCTTTTCGGCGCGCCGGCAATTCTCCTCCACGGTCAGTTTGTCGTCCGGGTCAATGTGGCACAGAATAAAGTCCACACCCCTGCCCGTTCTGGCGGGGCCGTCAAACTGATTGCGCCCTCTGTAAAAGGCGCCGATATTGGTGTGATACCCGATTTTCAAGGGCTTGTTGGCAGACATAGCGTTCCTCCCGATTGGCCGTTTTTTACATCTTTCCCGTATTCTAACAAATTTCGCGGCAGATATCAACCCACGGGATTCCGTGTTGTTTTTCATAAAATATATGGTATAATGTGGGCAGTATATATCCGAATTATTTCGGGCTTTTCCGCCGCCCTGCGGCAAAGCCGGAACAGGAGGAATCCGCCGTGACCGCACAGGAAATTTACGAAGCCCTTTGTAAGGGCATTGCCGTGCCCCCGGAAACATGCGATACCTTCAAGGCCGGAGACCCCGGCAGGCAGGTGAAAAAGGCCGCCGTTGCCATGTTTGCCACGGTGGATTTGATCCGGGAGGTTACGGCGTGGGGCGCCGACCTGCTGATTGTGCATGAGCCCACCTACTATAACCACCTTGATAAACGCATCGAAAGCGTCGTGGCCGAGCGAAAAAGAGCCCTGCTTGAGGAAAGCGGGCTGGTCATTTTCCGCTACCACGACCACCCCCATCTTGCCGCCGAGGATATGATATGCAAGGGCGGCTTAGCCGCCATGGGCCTTACCGGCAGGGTGGAAAAAACCGAAAACTTCGGCACCTACCTTTTCACGCCGGATACCCCCATCACCGCCCGTGAGGCAGCCGGGCGCATGGCAGAGCGGCAGGGGCTGCGGTTTGTGCGCGTGGCAGGGGAGTTGGACTACCCCACCCGCCGCATTGCTGTTTGCTTCGGCACCCCCGGCCATCTGGACGAGGCTGTTGAGGATGACCGCTTTGACCTGATTATGACAGGAGAAATCTGCGAATGGGGCACCGCCGAGCGTGTGCGTGACGCGGCGGCGCTGGGCCTGCACAAATCCCTGATGGTCATGGGCCACATCGGCTCCGAACGGGACGGCATGAAATATGTGGCAGAGCAGATGAAAACCGCCTTCCCCGAAATCGAAACCGCCTATTTTGAGTGCGGTGAAGTATTTCGGGCGATAAAATAAGGAGGGTCAATCGTGATTCAGAACTCATTGCGCATCTGGGCCGACAAAGCCCCCTACCCCGGGCAAATCGTCCGTTTTCAAAAGAAATTTACCGCCGACAGCGGAGAGGTTACCCTGCAGCTCTGCTGTGACACCGACTATATCGCTTTCATCAACGGCAGCCGGGTGGCCTACGGCCAGTTTCCCAACTACCCCGCCCGCCGCTATTATGACACGGTGGATGTTACCCCCTTCTGCCGGGCAGGAGAAAACACCCTGACCGTTACCGTGCGGTATGAGGGGCTGGATACCTCCTGCCACATTGATATCGGCGCAGGGCTCAGCTTTTGCCTGATTCAGAACGGCGAAGTGCTGGCCCAAAGTGACGATTCCGTATTGGCCGGTGAGGACGGGGACTATGTGCAGGGAATGACCCGCCGCATTACGGGTCAGCTGGGTGCCGCCGTGGATATGCAGGCAGAGGGTGAAACCCGCCTTGCGCCCTGCGCTGCCGCTCCGATTACATTTGAACTGTGCCCCCGCCCCGTCAAAAAGCTTCGGGAATTGCCCTTCAAAGCGGCGGTTCCCGTGGCAGGAAAGCCCCGTATCTTTGATTTGGGGCGTGAGGAAGCGGGGTACCTGAACCTTACCCTGCTGTGCGAAAAGGACGAAACCGTGACCCTCTCCTACGGTGAACACCTCTGTGACGGAGAGGTGCGGCGCAAAATCGGTGACCGTGATTTCTCCCTGAACTTTTACTGCAAAGCGGGCGAAAATCACTTTGAAAACCGTTTTATCCGCTTGGGCGGCCGTTATCTGCAGGTGAGCGGCAGCTGCGAAATCCGTGAAATCGGCCTTGTGCCCGTGCTGTATCCCCTTACCGAAAAGCCCCGTTTCTTAGACGGAACGGACGGCAGAATCTATGACACCTGCGTGCGCACCCTGCGCCTTTGCATGCATGAGCATTATGAGGATTGCCCCTGGCGGGAGCAGGCGCTGTATGTGCTGGACAGCCGCAACCAGATGAAATGCGGCTATGTGGCTTTTGAAGAAACCGATTTTCAAAAGCAGATGCTTCTGTTCATGCGCAGCGGGCAGAACCCGGACGGCATGCTGGACTTAACCTTCCCCACCCGCATGACCTGCGCCATCCCCTCCTTCTCCGTGATGTACCCCGTAAGCGTGTACGAATATGTGGAGGCAACGGGGGACACCTCCCTGATTCCCGATGTTTTGCCCACCATCCGAAAAATCATTGCCCTGTTTGAGGGGCATATAGATGACACGGGGCTGATTGCCAACCCCGGTAACGGCCGCTGGAATTTTTATGAATGGATTCCCGAAAATTGCGACCGCCCCGAAGGGGAGCATGACCTGATACTGAACACCATGTTCATTTTAGCCCTGCGCTGTTACAAAAAGCTGTGCGACCGGGCGGGAGAACCCTGCACCGTCAATG
Source organism: Acutalibacteraceae bacterium (assembly GCA_045599985.1). GTDB lineage: Bacteria > Bacillota > Clostridia > Oscillospirales > Acutalibacteraceae > CAG-177. The sequence continues at coordinate 38,538 of JAZRWZ010000166.1, forward strand.
ACGGCGACCTTGCCGCTGCCGTTACCCGGCATTTATTTGACGGGGAAACGGGGCTGTTCCGCAACGCTTTGGAGGGAGAGCCCGCCTACACCCGCCTTGGCAACGCGGTGGCCGTTTTGTGCGGCCTCGGCGATGAACGCACCGCCCGTGCCGTGAAGCTTTGCGAGGGGCTTTCGGATGCTACCCTCTCCATGCAGGGCTTCATTTATGACGCGGTATTACAGGCCTTCCCCGATGAGGGTGAGTTTGTGCTGAACGACATCCGCAAAAACTACGGCTACATGCTGGAGCAGGGAGCCACCTCCTTCTGGGAAACCATTGTGGGCCAATCCGATTTCGGCAACGCCGGCAGCCTCTGCCACGGGTGGAGCGCTCTGCCGATATACTACTACGATAAACTGTTGAGAAAAGGAGCAAAAACAAAATGAGCAGATTTGCCATGAACGCTGCCCCCGCCAAGGCAGAACAGAGCTTTATCTTCGGAGATGTGCGCCTGAGCGTTATCAGCCACCGCATTTTACGCATTGAAAAAGCCCCCTTGGGCCGCTTCTGTGACAAGGCCTCCCAGATGGCGGTGTGCCGTGATTTCTGCACCGCTCCCGTAACCGTGACCGAAAAGGGCAGCACCGTTATCCTGAAAACGGAGCAGGGTGCTTTCCGTGTGAACCTGAAAACACTGGCGGCGGAGGCAAAAATCGGCAGCCGCTGGGTATTGCCCACCAATCAAACCAACATGGGCGGCACCGCCCGCACACTGGACGGCACCTTCGGCGTACTGGGCAGCTGGAAGACTAAAAAAGAAAAGAAGGACCACTTTTGCTTCGGTCACCTGCGCAAGGGCATTTTTGCCACAAGCGGCGCTGCCGAAATTGATGACAGCAAATCCTTCCTGTTTAACGAAGACGGCTCCGTCTGCCTGAGAGAAAAGGGCACAACGGATAAATATATCTTCGCCTTCGGGGATGACTACCTGGGCGGCCTGAAGGAATTTTACCTGCTTTGCGGTCAGACCCCCGTTCTGCCCAAATATGCTTTGGGCAACTGGTGGAGCCGCTACCACGCCTACAGCGCCGACGAATACACGGGGCTGATGACGGAATTCCAAAAGCGGGGCATCCCCTTCACCGTTGCCACCATTGACATGGACTGGCACAAGGTCAAAAACATTCCCCGCGACATCAAGCCCACCATCATTCAGGGCGCCGGATGGACGGGCTACACCTTTGAGGAATCCCTGTTCCCCGATTACAAGGGCTTTTTCCGCGACCTGAAGAGCCGCGGCCTTGCCGTAACCATGAACCTGCACCCCCACGACGGCGTGCGTTACTTTGAGAAGCAGTATAAAGAGATGTGCGAGGCCTGCGGGCAGAATCCCGAAACCAAAGAGCCCGTTCGCTTTAACCTGACCGACCCCACCTTTACCAACGCCTATTTTGACATTCTGCACCATCCTTATGAGGAAGACGGCGTGGACTTCTGGTGGATAGACTGGCAGCAGGGCACCTCCTCCCCCCTGATGATGGGCCTTGACCCCCTGTGGCTCCTGAACCACTACCACTTCAACGATATCTGCCGAAACGGCAGCACGGGCATGATTCTGTCCCGCTACGCCGGTCTGGGCTCCCACCGTTACCCCGTGGGTTTTTCCGGCGACACCTATGTGTGCTGGAAGAGCCTTGACCTGCAGCCCTGGTTCACCGCCAACGCCTCCAACGCGGGCTACACCTGGTGGAGCCACGACATCGGCGGCCACATCGGCAGCGTGGGGCAAAATGAAATCTATCTGCGCTGGGTGCAGTACGGCGTGTTCTCCCCCATCAACCGCCTGCACTCCAACAACAAATCCCTCTCCAAGGAGCCCTGGCATTACCCCAAGGCCGAAAAAATCGCCGTGGATTTCCTGCGCCTGCGCCACCGTCTGCTCCCCTACCTCTACACCGCCAATGTGCTGACGGCCAACGAGGGGCTTCCCCTTGTTTGCCCCATGTATTACTACGACAAATCTCCCCTTGCCTACGATGAGAAATACCGCAACCAGTATTACTTCGGCGGGCAGCTCATTGTGGCACCCGTTACCGAACCCACCAAAAAGAACCGCTGCAACGTGCGCTTCTATCTGCCCGAGGGGCAATGGACCAACGTATTCACCGGCAAAACCTATGAGGGCGGCGAATACACCATGCACTGCGACCGGGAGCATTACCCCGTGTTTGCCAAAGCGGGCGCCATTGTGCCTCTGCTGCCCGAGAGCGAGGGCAACAGCACCGATTTTGCCGCGCTGGATGTAGCCGCCTATTACGGCTGCGGGGAATACACTCTGTTTGACGACGACGGCGAAACCGTTCACTTTGCTCTCAACGGCGATTCCCTCACCGTGACCCCCTCCGCCGGCAGCCGGGTAAAAACCGTTACCGTGCACTACATCAACAGCGAAAAGGCGGATGAGGTATTCACCTTCTGATTCCGCCCAAAAACGGCAAAAACCCGTTGCATCCCTCACACAATTATGGTATTCTGTGTTTACTTCATAAACCGAAGACAGGAGAAAAACGCTATGGCTCATTACAACAAATTCATTGCCGATTTTATGGCACACTACGCATACCCCGACGAGGCGACCGCCCTGTTTACCGAGGTTCTCAAAAAGCTGGATGAAAACCCCGGCTTTGCCGAACCTTTTGACGCGCTGACCCGCCGTTACAGCGACCACCGCTGCCGCATTGACGACATTCTTCCCGACCTGAAAGAACTGGCGGAGAAAATGGGTTACAGCGAATACACCCTGAATTTCGTGTTTCTGCTCTCCCTTACCGAGGAGCTGTACGAAATGCACCACCTGATGGGCCTTGGCGACACCGTGTATTACGCCACCATGGGCGACCTGCGCTACAAGCTGCTGGAGTGCATGGAGTGCGAGCACGTGCCCGGCACCTTTGTGGCAGGCTGGTTTGACGGCTTCTTCCGTATGGAGCGCTTTGCCTACGGCCGCTTCCAGTTTGAAATCTGCCACGTGGACCTTGACGGGAAAGAATCCTACACCATGAAGAGCGGCAGAGTGGTGCATCCGGGCGACAAATACGTGAATATGCATATCCCCTCCTCCGGCCAGCCCCTGACCGACGAGGTGCGCTTTGCCTCCTATAAAGAGGCCTACAAGCACGTGAAGGGTCTGTTCCCCGACGGCAAGGTGCTGTTCGGCTGCGGCTCCTGGCTTCTGTTCCCCAAACACAAGGAGTTTTTGCCCCCCGAGCTGAATATTCTGAAATTCTTCGGTGATTTCGAAATCGTCCGCGGCGGCGAGCGCGATCACTTCGGCGATGACTGGCGTGTGTTCGGCCACTACACCGAGCTGCCTCTGGAGGAATGGCCCGAGGATACCAAGCTGAGAAAGGCCTATCACCAATGGCTGATGGCCGGCAACAAAACCGGCAGCGGCTTCGGTCTGTTTGAGTTTGACGGCGAAAAAATCCTGAAATAATCCGTTCCTGCGGGAAGAAAAATGAATTCCCCCGCACCGTTTCCACATAGTATAACAACAGAAAGGGCCGCCTGACTGCGGCAGAGCAACGCATATGATTTCGGTTAACCCCACCCTGTTTCACGGCGCTCCCGCCGACCCCCGCATAGAGAAGGAGCAGGCCACCTACACCGCCCTGACGGAAATGGGCATTGATTTTTACCGCGCCGACCATGACCCCGCCGCCACCATTGAGGACTGCCACACCGTGGAAACCCTGCTGGGCGCCGAAATCTGCAAAAATCTGCTGCTGTGCAACCGGCAGGAAACCGAGTTTTACCTGCTGCTGATGCCCGGCGACAAGCCCTTTAAAACCAAGGATTTATCCAAACAAATCGGCACGGCGCGGCTCTCCTTTGCCTCCGCCGACCACATGGAAGCCCTCGTGAACATCACCCCCGGCTCCTTAAGCGTGATGGGGCTGATTTTTGACAAGGCGCACCGGGTGCATCTGGTGATTGACAAGCCCCTGCTGGAGGAGGAATACCTCTGCTGCCACCCCTGCATCAACACCTCCACCCTCAAAATCAAAACCGATGACATTCTGCACCGCTTTTTACCGGCGCTCGGCTTCGAGCCCGTAATTGTGGATTTGCCCCTTCCCGAGGAGGAGGCCTGACAATCCGCGTGATATCGCTTTTTAAGGCATATTGTGTTCAAATCCCTTTTGCCTTCAGCCGAAAGGAGCGTTTTCCCTTGAATTACGAAACCACCTGCCTTTCCTGCTTCCGCGAAAAGGGTGGTCAGATTCACTGCCCCCACTGCGGCTTCACCGAGCCTGCCCTGCGCAAAAAAGAGCTGCTGCCCGCCCGCACCCTGCTGGAGGGGCGCTATCTCATCGGTGAGGTGCTGGAAATCAACCGCATGACCGCCAACTACAAGGCTTTGGACATCCAAGAAAACCGCACGGTGGAAATCAAGGAGTTCTACCCCCGTGAATATGCGGCCCGCCACCAGAGTGAGCACATTCTGCTGCCCCTTTCTCCCGAAAAGGGCGAAGCCTTTTTCAAGGCCATCCGCACCAAGGAATCCATCGGCCAGTTTGTGTGCCGCTTTTCCGATTCCGACAATCTTTTGGATGTGTATGAATGCTTCCGCGCCAACAACACGGTGTACCTTGCCTGCGAATATCTGGAGGGGATGCTTCTCTCCGATTATCTGGAAAACTGCGGCGGTGCCGTGGATTCCGACACGGCCCTCACCGTGGCAGGCAGTGTGCTCAGCGGCCTTGACCGCCTGCACAAAAGCGGCATGATTCACCGCGCCATTGCGCCGCAGAACATTTTCATCACCGTGGATGACCGCATCAAAATCATCAATTTCGGCTTTGCCAAATCCACCGAAACCGAGACGGAGCCCTACGCCACCCTGATTTTCACCCCCGGCTACGCCGCCCCCGAGCAGTCCCGTGCCCACCGGGTGCAGGGCCCCTACACCGATATTTATGCCGTGGGCGCCATGCTCTACCACATGCTCACCGGCGAAAAGCCCTCGGGCGCTCTGGAACGAATGGCGGAGGATCATCTGCTGCCTCCCGCCGCCCTGAACGGCGAGGTTTCCGAGGCCGTGAATAACGCGGTGATGAAGGCTTTGGCCATTGACCCGGGTGACCGTTTTCAATCTGCCGAGGCTTTTCGTGAAGCGCTTCTGACGGGCAACAACAGCCACGCCGTTACCGCCGGCAAAAAAACAGGCTTTGCCCGCTCCCTGCGCTCCCTGCTGAACATCACGCAAAACGACTGATTTTCCGAATCGAATACACGCAAAAAAGCGATGCTTCCCGTGAGAATGCGGGAAACATCGCTTCTTCTTTTATCTGTTTTTCCCTTTGTTAAAAAGGGCTTTAATCGGTTATACCGTCAGCAATCCGGCATCCAGCACATACTGGGCACCGGTGGCAAAACGGGCTTTGTCGCCGGCAAGGAACAGCACCAGATTGGCCACATCCTCGCTCTCCAGCCAGGGGGTATCAATCAGGTTGCCTGCGCTGGCGCCCGCCTCCTCCTCGGGGGTTTTGCCCTCAATGGCGGCAAGGCCGTCATTCATGGGAGTGTTCACGGCGGTGGGGTGAATGCTGAGCACGCGGATGTTGTAGGGAGCCAGCTCAATGGCCCATGCCTTGGTAAGGCCGGTCAGGCCCCACTTGGAGGCGGTGTAGTGGCTCAGGCAGTTGCCGCCGCGCAGACCCATAACGGAGGAGTTATTGATGATCACACCGCTTTTCTGCTTCATCATGTAAGGGGAGATACGGCGCACCATGTTGAAGGGACCCTTCATGTTGATATCAATCATGGCGTTCCACTCTTCATCGGTCATCAGGTCCACACGCTGATGGGCGCAGATACCGGCGTTGTTGAACAGAATATCGATTTTGCCGAATTCCTTGATGGCACGCTCAACCGCATCGGTAACGGCGGCATCATCGCGCACATCTCCGGCGGCAATCAGGCATCTGACACCCTTGGCCTCAATCTCTTCCTTCAGGGTCTTCAGCTCATCGCTGGTGCCGAAGGCGTAAGCGGGGTATTCGATTTTTTTGGCAACATCAAAAGCCACCACATCGGCACCCTCGTCGGCAAAAGCCAGAGCGGTGGCACGGCCCTGACCGTGGGCGGCGCCGGTGATGAATACTACTTTGTTTTCAAACTCTTTCATAAGAATCCCTCATTTTTATTGTTGATAACGCCCGGGGGCGTGAAAGGTATCCGCTGTTTAAAAGGTGGAGGACATATCCTCCTGCGTCTGCTCCACAACCGTCTTTTTGTAGTTGGAGTTTTTCACCTTTTCCATGAGCATGTTGTAATACAGCTCATCGTCAAAGGGAATTTCCACGGTTTTGTCAAGCCAGGAGGAGAGGAAAGCGGCGTTGGAGATGGTGAGCCCGTTCAGGCCCTCCTCGCCCTCGGCCATCAGAGGTGTGCCGTGCAGAATGTGGGCGGCAAACCGGTTGATTACCTCCTCGTGCATGTTGGCGGGAGGCTCCCCGCCGAACTCCGTCCACTCACCCACAGGCTTATCAAAACCGCCGGGAGCCGTCTGGGTAAATTCCTGCAGGCCTTTGTTCAGTTCGCACAACCGGATGCCCCATTTTTTGGCCATGGCATCATATTCGCACACGATGCGCGCCTTTTCCATGGTGATTTCCAAACGGTTGGAGCCGGGCCAATCGCCCGTGGAGGTGATGAATGTGCCCGTGGCCCCGTTGGGGTATTCCACATAGATGGTAACATCGTCTTCCACCTCAATATCGTGCCACTTGCCCACATGGCAGAAGGCACGCACCTTGTTGGGCATGCCGCAAATCCACTGCCAGAGGTCAAGCTGATGGGGGCATTGGTTGAGCATAACGCCGCCGCCTTCGCCCTCCCATGTGGCACGCCAGGAGCCGGAGTTGTAGTAGGACTGGGTGCGGTACCAATCGGTAATCACCCAGCAAACACGGCGCAGCTCGCCGTATTTTCCGCTTTTTACCAGTTCACGCACCTTGCGGAACACGGGGTTGGTGCGCTGGTTGAACATGATGGCATAGGTTCTGTCGGTGGTTTTGGAGAAGGCGATGGCCTCCTTCACCTGCTTGGTGTAAACCCCGGCGGGCTTTTCGCTCATCACGTGCAGCCCCGCCTTCATGGCGGCAATGGCGATGGGCGGGTGGAAATAGTGGGGCGTGGCAATCACGACCGCCTCGCAGAGGCCGGAGGCCAGCAGCTCATCGGCGGTGTTGAAGCACACCACACCGGGCACTTTTTCCCTTGCGTTGTCAAAGCGGCGGGGGTCGATATCCGCCACGCAGGTCAATTCGATTTCGGGCAGATTACCGGCGGCGTAGCTTTTCAGGTAATTGCCGCCCTGATTGCCGATGCCGATAACACCCAGTCTGATTTTTTCTGCCATGTTCCATCAACCTCATTTCTGAAGGCTCTGCATGAATGCCCAGGATTCCTCGGTGGATTGGAAAGCGTCGCCGTTTTTCCAATCGCAATCCTGCTCATACATGATGTAGGGGATTTCCAGCTCGCAGGCGGCCTCGTAGCAGGCCTTCAGGTCCACAACGCCCTGACCAAGGGAGACGAATCTGCGGTTGCCCTCCTCATCAACGGCGTAATCCTTGAAGTGAAGCACCTTGACGCGGCCCTTCATTTTGCGAAGCACCTCAACGGGGTCGGCACCGCCGTAGTTGATCCATGCCACATCGGGAATGAAGTTGAACAGGGCGGGGTCGGTCTCTTTAAGCAGGAAATCCATCATGCAATGGATGTTGTCATCCAGACGGTTGAACTCAAAAGCGTGGTTGTGGTAGTTAAAGGTCATGCCGGCGGCCTTCAGCTTTTCGTCAACCTCGGCGCTCTCCTTGATGAAGCGGCGCACATTGCCTCTGTTGCCTCTGCCCTCACCGGGGGCGGAGCCGATACCGATGGCATCACAGCCGATGACCTGATGGTGACGGATAACATCGTCAATATCCTCTTTCATCCAGTCAAAGCTCTTGTGGGTAATGCAGACCTTCATGTTGTTTTTATCCAGAATCTCGCGCTGGGTCTCGGCGGGAATATCCCCGATGCCTGAAATCTGCACATCGGTAACGCCCATGGCGGAAAGGCGTGCCAGAGTGGCGTCAAAATCCTCGGCGTTCTGAATGTAATCACGCAGGGTGTAGAGCTGAATGCCCATAATCGGTTTTGCCATGCTGTATTCCTCCTGTTTTGCGCCGCGGGAAAGCGGCGGTTTGTTATTTTTGAGGTATGCTTTCACACACTTTTTTCATTATACTTCCATTTTGCCGCAATTTCAATCTCATAAAACAGATATTGCCAAGGTTTTACGGGTTTGTTATAATAGAGCCATCACAAGGCAAAAGGGATTTGAACACAATATGCCTTTTGCCAAACAATAAGGAGTGAAGCGGTTATGAAATTCGGTATATGTGTGGGCGACAAAGCCTCCAGTGTCGCCATTGCCGCCAAAAGCGGCTTTGACTTTGTGGAAAGCTGTTTTTCCCTGCTGGCGGAAGCCCCCGATGAAAAATACAACGCCTTTGCCGCCGCGTTGAAGGAAAGCGGCATCCCCTGCCTCTCCGTCAACTGCTTTATGCCCGGCCGCCTGAAGGTGACCGGCCCCGAAATCGACACCGAGGCCGTTACGGCCTATGTGAAGAAGGGCATGGAACGGGGCAAGGCTCTGGGCGTGAAAAAGGTGGTATTCGGCTCCTCCGGCGCCCGCAATATTCCCGAGGGCTTCTCCTACCGTGAGGGTTACCGCCAGATTATTGCCTTTTTGCAGAACATCGTTTCTCCCATTGCCGCCGAAAACGGCATTACCGTGGTCATCGAGCCCTTGGGCCGTGAGGATTCCAACATCATCAACTGCGCACAGGAGGCCGCTGCCGTGGCTGCCGCCGTGGGTAAAGATAACGTGCACACCCTTGTGGATTTGTACCACATGACCACCGATGTGAACGACTCCCCCGACACCGTAAGAAAACTGAAGGGCGAAATTTTCCACGCCCACATCGCCTGCCCCGTCAGCCGGGTGTTCCCCACCGACCCCGCCGCCTACGACTACAAGGCCTTTGTGGATGCCCTTGTTTACGCCGGGTGCGAAACCTGCGCCGTGGAGGGCGGCAGCGATGATTTTGCCGCCGATGCCCCCGTTGCGGCTGCCGTTCTGAAAAGCCTGCTGTAAAAGCACACAGGCAAGTCCCTTTGCCTGATAAAAACAATAAAGCGATGTCTGACCGCCGGCACAGCGCCGGAGCAACGGTCTGACATCGCTTTTTGTTTTGGAAAAACGGAGGATTCTTATTTTTTGAATTTCATCTCCGCCGTAATAGTGCGAAGCAGCAGCTTCATAATGCCGGAGGCCGCCGCCTTCAGGGGCTTGTATTTCTCCAGTACGGCAACCTCGCTCACATTGGTCAGTATGAATTCCTCAAAGCCGGGGTCATCGGCCACACGCAGGCCGAAGCCGTTGTGCTCAAAGCGGAATGTCATGGTGAGGGAGGAAAGGGTGTTGAGCGCCTTCACCCGCATGTGCAGCACATTGCCCTCCCAGTAGCCGTGGGACCACACCGTGTAGGGGTAGCCCTTCAGGCTGCAGGCGGAAAGGCGGGGAGTGCCGTCAAGGCCGCAGATTACGGTGACCGGGTCGTCTTCCTCATACCAGTGCACGGTAACGGTATTGTCATCCTGTGTAAAGGTGAAGCGGTCAAAGCTCTTTTTCGGGCGCTTGGCCATGCTGGTGGAAAGACTTCTGGGAATCAGTGAAGCGGGGAAAAGCAGCCCCGCCATGCCCTTTGAAAGGGCCTCCATGCGGAATTCGCCCCCGGGCACCCTGCCCCGGGTATCTTTTGCCGTGATTTTCTCATCCTTGCCCTGCAGATATGTTTCCAAAAGGGCCCTTCCCTCGGCATCGTCCGCCTCCTCAAGGGCGGGCAGCAGCCATTGCTTCTGCAGCCGCTCCAGGGGGGAATCATCCAATGTAACGTTGGTGTAGCCGATGACGGTTCCCGTGGCGGGGTAGCCCGAAATAATCTGACCGTACATGCCGTTCATGCAGAAGTGGTCGGGGCGGGTCCAGAACAGAAAGCCGTAGCCGTTGGCACCGGGGTGTTCATCGTTGGTTTCCGCCTGTTTTTTGCCGGCCTCCCGGGCCCAGTAGGCGGGAATCACCTGCCTGCCTTCGTACATACCGCCGTTGATGTAGCATTCCATGATTTTTACCAGCGCCCGCAGGGGCAGATAGCCGCCCGTGCCGCCTACGCTGATGCCCTTGCAATCCGTTTCCCATGCAGGGGGCTCAATGCCCAGCGGCTCAAACAGGCGGGGCACCAGATAATCCCGCACGGTTTCCCCCGTCAGCCGCTGCAGCAGGGCGGAAAGCATATGCACATCGTTGTTGCTGTAAAGAAAGCCGTTCTTTTTGCGCAGGGGGGCTTTCAGGAAAATGGCAACATAATCCCCGGTCATATCCTGCAAAAAGCTGAACTGCTTGCCGCTGTGCATGGTGAGCAGCTGGCGCACGGTAATATTCTCCGTGCCCGGGCTCTGTTTATAATCGGAAAAATAGGGGCCGATTTTGGTGTCCAACGTCAGCAGCCCCTCCTCCACGGCAAAGCCCACCGCCGTGGATACCAGAGATTTGGTAACGGAAAACAGCGTGTGGGGCTGCTCTGCCCCATAGGGAGAAATGTAATGCTCAAACATGGTTTCCCCCCTGCGGGTAACCAGAAGCCCGTGGTTCTCCACCCCGGCCTCATCCAATCCTTTGTAAAAACCGAGCACCTTGCGGGAAGAAATCTTGCCCGAATCCGTTTGCATGGTCATTCCCCTTTCGTTTGCGGCCCTGCCGACTATTATAAGTTCAATATAGCACATAAAAATGCAAAACGGAATACTTTTTTCACCGCCTGCCCTCGTTTTTGTTCGTGTTCTCCGCCGGCTGCGGGAAATACGCATTTTCAGGTTGAAAATAAATCTTTCCTATGCCATAATATTTTAAATACATACTCTGTAATATAGGAGATTCCCGACATGAAATACGGATTCACCACCACCTCCTTCCGCCAGATAAGAGAGCTTGAAAAAATCGTGGATATTGCCGTGAAAGCCAACGCCGATATCATCGAGTGGGGCGGCGACCGCCATGTAACGGATTTATCCGCCGCCAAACGGGCCAAGTCCCTTTGTGACGGGGCGGGCATTGCCGTTTCCTCCTACGGCAGCTATTACCGCGTGGGCAGCGGCAATCACGACCAATGGCAGCGCATCTGCGAAATGGCGGCAGCCATGAACTGTGAATCGGTGCGGGTTTGGCCCGGCACCGCCGACAGCCAGAAGACCGATGAAGCGCAGTACCGCAGAATTCTGGAGGATACCGTATTCATGTGCGAAACCGCCAAGCCTCTGGGCCTGCAGGTGTGCCCCGAATGCCACGACAAAACCTTCAACAACAACACCGATGCCTTCCTCAGAATTTACCGGGAGGCGGGCTGCGACAACCTGAAAACCTATTTCCAGTCCCGCTACCGCAAAAAGGCCTATGACCTTGACCGCATTGAGCGCACCCTGCCCCACATTGCCAATGTGCACATCTCCTTCTCCGAGCAGACCCGCGAGCAGTTCCCCCGCTTTGACAAAACATACATTGATGCCCTGATTCAAAAGCTGGTTGCCTCGGGATATGACGGCAACATGCTGCTGGAATACACCTATCTGTTCAGCTACGCGGGCATTCCCGCCATGATGATAAAGGATTTGAACAAACTGCGTGAAAAGGTGAGGGAAGCGAAATGAAGATAGCCCTGTTCGGCAGCAATCAGCTGCAATTCTCCAAGGTATACACGCAGGAGGTGCTGGCCAAACTGGCTGAAAACAATCAGCTCTCCTGCCGTATCAATAAAAAGAACATAGAGGCCAACAAAGATTTTCTGAAAGACTGCGAAATCGGCTTTGCCACCTGGGGTATGCCCCGGTTCACCAAAGAGGAAATCGCCGCCTATATGCCGAAAATGAAGGTTCTGTTTTATGCCGCGGGCACCGTGCAGTATTTCGCCCGCCCGTTTCTGGAAAGCGGCGTGCGGATTTTCAGCGCCTACGCCGCCAACGCCGTGCCCGTAACGGAATACACCTTTGCCCAGATTTCCTTAGCCGCCAAGGGATATTTTCAGGCCTCCAAGCACTACCGCCTGCTGCCCCTTTACTCCCTTGCCCACGCCAATTCCTCCACCGGGCTTTACCGCTGCAGGGTGGGGCTTGTGGGGCTGGGTGCCATCGGGCAATCCGTGGCCGAAAAGCTCAAGGCGCTGGATGTGGATGTGCTGGCCTGCGACCCCTTTGTGAGTCCCGAGCGGGCCGAGGCCCTGAATGTGACGCTGGTGGATATGGAAACCCTGTTCAGCGAATGCGACGTTATCAGCAACCACCTTGCCAACAAGGCGGAGCTTAAGAATATATTCAACTATGCTCTGTTCAAACGGATGAAGAAGCATTCCGTTTTCATCAACACCGGCCGCGGGGCGCAGGTTTCGGAATACGGCCTTGCTTTATCCCTGCTGCTGCACCCCTCCCGCACGGCGGTGTGCGATGTGCTGAAGCGTGAATTCATTCCCTACATCAATCCTTTGTTCTGGTGCCCCAACGCCGTCATCACCCCCCACATTGCCGGCAGCACGGGCCGTGAGCCCCAGCGCATGGCCTACTATATGATGGAGGAGATGGAACGGTACCTGACAGGGGAACCCGTCAGATATGAAGTGACCCTCGCCGCCCTTGAAAAGATGGCATAAGACAAAGCCTTTTGCCGAAAAAAGGAGAGAGAAAATATGCAAAACCTGCTGCAGAAAGCCAAAGGCGCCGTTCTTTCCTACCGCAATGACGGCACCGACCCCCGCAAAAATGACGCGTGGCGTGTGCTGCTGTTCTCGCTGAACTATGCCGGAGCCTCCGCCATCACCATCATGACGGGCAAGCTGCCCTATTTTACCCAGAATGTTGTGCTGCTGGGCACCTTTTTTGCCCTGATTACCATGCCCGCCCGTATTCTGGATGCCATTACCGACCCCCTCATTGCCAACCGGTTTGATAAATACACAAAAGACGGCAAATTCCGCAAATTCATGATTACCGGCGCTCTGCTTTCCGCCGCACCCGCCCTGATTGTCTTCTTTTACCCCGTTGTGTACGATGCCGAGTTGAACCCCACCGGGCCCCATATTCCCGCATGGGTCTCCTTTTTGATTTTCTGCCTGTGCAATGCCGTTATTGTTGTGGGCAACACCATTGTGATGACCGCCACCCGCGCGGGGCAGGCCATCATCACCCAGGACCCGAAGCAGCGCCCGCTGTACGCGCTGGGTCAGACCGTATCCGATGCCATTGTTTCCGCCTTTGTTTCCCTTGTGGTTACCAGCAACCTTTTCGGCAGCATGCAGGAAACCTTTGTGTGGCGTGTTTCCATTGTGGTGATGTCCGTGGTTTCCGTGCTGTGTGTCATGGGCGGCGCCAAGGCCATCAGCAACCGCGACAACGCCACCTACTACAACATGGCGGGCAAGCGGGAGGAGACAAAAATTACCGAGTTTTTCAGCCTGATTCACCGCAGCAAGCCCATCCGCAGCCTGCTGTGGGCCACCTGCTCGGATGCCATTGCCAAATCCGTGCGGGCCAGCCTTTCCATCTATCTGTTTGCCAATGTCATCATGAACCGGGGTCTGACCTCCGCCTTTGATATTCTCAACGGCGTGGTGCTGGGCGCTCCGGTGCTTGTCATCGGCATGTTCTTTGCCTCCAAAAAAGGCTCTGCCAAAGTATACCACAAGGTATCCTTAATTCAGACGCTGGTAGCCTTCGCGGGCTTCCTTGTTACCGTTATCTTCCTGCCCGACAACCCCGATTATCAGTATAAGGGCATCACCTTCTCCGTCATTCTGGTGATTCTCTGCTTCGGCTTCTACATGAGCACCCTCGGCATCTCCACCAATCTGGAAAACGCCATGGTGGGCGACCTTGCCGATTACGAATATCTGCAAAGCGGCAAATTCATCCCCGGCACCATCGGTGCCGCCATCACCTTTGTCAACAAGCTGGCCTCCAGTGTCATGAGCCTGATTACCGTGGCCATCATGGCCTTCTGCGGCTTCGCGGGCAGCGGCGCCGCCTCTCAGGTGCCCGAAAACGTGTATGTCAACAGCCGCTTCTACTACTGTGTGCTGATTGCCGTATTCATTCTGCCCGCTCTGGGCCACCTGACCACCTTCATCGCCATGCGTAAATACCCCCTGACCGATGAGGTGATGCAGGATGTATCCATCCGCATTGCCAAGGAGAGAGGCCTGCTTGCGGAGAACGGCGAAAACGCCGAAGCACCTGCAGCCGATGCCGCAGCCGAAAAAGACAGCGGGGTGGAACAATGAAAAAAAGGAACTTACTGCTGATTCCGCCTTTGGCGGTGCTGGCGGGTACGGCGATTGAGGCCGCTGTGCAGATTGCAAAAAAGCCGGCGCAGGAGCTGCCGGACGATAAGGATTTTGACTACTATTCCTCCGATTCCGAGGGCCGGAAGTTCGAGGATTTATATCTGTTCCTCACGGGGAAAAGCACCGAAACCTTCACCGAGCAGGAAGCCTACAATATGCTGTTTGTGCAGGCCGATTACATGGGCCACCGCTTTGACTGCTCCGATTTCAGGGCGCAGATGCTTTTCAAAATCTACAAGGATTGCGGCGATAAGCTCAGCCGGCGGTGCCGCACCCTGATTCGTGACACCTTTCTCGGGTTCAAATACTTTATGGACGAGCCCGGGGATGACAGCATGTGCTACTGGTCGGAGAATCATCAGCTTCTGTTTGCCGTGAGCGAATATCTGGCAGGGCAGGAGTGGCCGGATGCCGTATTCTCCAACAGCGGCATGACGGGAAACGCCCACCGGGAAAAAGCCCTTGTGCGCATCCGGGCATGGATGGAGCAGCGCTTTTTATACGGCTTTTCCGAATACCTGAGCAACAACTATCTGGCCGAGGATATTGCCCCCATGGCCAACTTCATTGCCTACGCCCACAGCCCCCGGGATGTGGAAAACATGAAAACCGTAATGCACCTTTTGTGGCTGGATGTGGCACTCAACAGCGTGAACAACCGCTTCCTTGCCGTCAGCTCCCGCATGTACGGCAACAACAAGGCGGGCAATTATTACGGCAACAGCATTCAGGCCGCCATGAACGCCCTTTGGGGCAGGGAGGCCGCCGAAATCCTGCTGACCGCTCCCGACATTGCGGAGGATGAGAAAGAGCAGATTCGCCTTGCCCTGCAAAAACAGCCCAACAGCATAGTCATGTGCTTTACCGATGCGGTGGAAAAAGGCCTTTATGTGCTGCCCGATGCCATAAAGAGCATCGCCTTGAGCCGCGATACCTTTGAAGTGAAGATGGGCTGCGGCCTGTCTGCCGACGACATGGCGGCGGAGGGGCTCATCGGCCAGCAGCCCCATCAGATTATGGCGCAGCTGGGAGCCGAAACCTTCACCAATCCGCAGGTTATCAACAACACCATCCGCTACTTCAAAACCAACGGCATGTACCGCAACGCCTTTATCAATTACTTTCGCTTTCTGGATGTGTCATTCCTGCGTTTCATAGACCCTGCGGCCTTTGCCGCCTCCCACAACATCATGCCCCACGGCATTGCCACAGGCAGGGGCAACATTTACACCTACCGCACGCCCCTTTACTCCCTGTCCACAACGGTGGCCAAGCTTGTGGATATGTGCGGCGCCCAGGACCATGCCTGGTCGGCCAACATCGGGGGCAGGCTGGCCTTGTTCACCACCCACCCCGCAGGCAACGGCCACAGCCGCTACGGCAGCTCACCGGGCTATTGGGTGGGCAACGGACGGCGGCCCATGAGCGTGCAGCACCAAAGCGTGAACCTTACCGTCTACCGCCTGCCCACCGAAAAACGGCTGGCGGAAACGGGCATTGCCGCCATGACACACATCTATATGCCCCGGGAATACTACGACGAGTTCGAGCTGTGCGGGGACTGCGTGTTTGCCCGCAAAAACGGCGTGTTTGTATTTATCCGCGCCAACGGCCCGATGACCTTCAAGCCCTACGACCCCGAATCCCTCAAGGGACTTTTCAGCAATCTGAGAAAAAACGCGCCGGGCAAGGAGGATGCCCCCGGGCAGGAATTTGACCTTTGCCGCTTCGGCGGGGATTATCATATGTATATCACCGAGCTCTCCGACATTTCGCGGGAGAGCTATGAGGAATTCAAGGAAAGAGTGCGCGCCAACAAAGCCGAATTCCGGGGCGACAGCGTAACCTACACCACCGGCTTCGGCGAAATAGCCGCCTCATACAGCGGCACATTCACGGTGAACGGCACCCCGCAAAAAACGGAATTTGACCGCTATGATTGCCCCTTCTGCCATGCCGAACGCAAGGCGGAGAGCATCACCGTAAACTGCCAAGGCAGCACCCTGACCTTAAAACTGCTTGAAAACGACTGATAACGAAAAACCGGCAGAGCTTTGCGAAGGCACCCCTGCCCGAGGAGATTTCTTATGGATACCAGAATACACATCGGCTACGGCTTTCATGTGAATTGCTACCACTCCTACCGCGGCGATACCGCCGACGGGGCCGGGTTCGGCTCCGACCTGCGCATCATCCGCAAAATCGCGGATACCCTCACCGCCCTGAATGAGGAGGGCATCCCCGTAAAGGGAACATGGGACTGCGAAAACTTTTTCTCGCTGGAAAAGATATTGCCCGCCTACGCCCCCGATATTATCGAAAAGATGCAGGAACGGGTGAAAAAATACGGGGATGAGCAAATCATCATGGGTTATTCCAACGGCGCCCTTTCCGCCATGAATGAGGCGGAGTTTGAGGCCTCCATTGAGAAAGCCGTTACCAACCCCCAAGGCTCCGGGCTTCAGGATTTGTTTGGTCAATACGAAAAAATCGTGCGCCCGCAGGAGATGATGTTTACCCCCTCACAGGTTTCCCTCTACAACAAGCTGGGGGTCAAGGCGGTTTGCCTCTACTATTCCTGCGTGCCCTTTGATGCCTTCCGCACACTGGTGTCCCCCCTCCCCGACGAGCAGGCGTTCAATCCCCTTACTTACACCTACAAGGGCGAAAGCATCACCGTTATGCCCACCTACAGCAACTCCGATGTGTGCGACGCGGGCTGCCTGCGCGCATGGGTCAAGGAGCTGCGCCAAAAGCAGTTATCCGGCGAAATCAAAACCGATTTGTTCATCTTCATCAATATGGATGCGGATGCCATCTTCTGGGAGAGCATGGATTTGCCCGTTATCGGCAGCCGCCTTGCCAACACAGACGGCATTCACGGGCTGGTGAAGGAGGTGGCCGACCTTGACTATGTGGTGTTTGACACCGTGGGCGGCTACCTGAAAAATCACAGCCCTCTGGGCACCGTCACCTTTACACAGGATACGGCGGACGGCAACTTCACCGGCTACGCCTCCTGGAGTGAAAAGCCCTATAACCGCAAAATCTGGACGGCCATTGAGCGGGCCCGTGCCATGGCAAAGGTGAATGCCGATAAGGACGAGGCCTCTCCCTCCTTTGATAACCGTGTGCTGCTGCTCTCCACCACCCATTTCGGTCTGGCGACCCCCGTTCTGAACATTCAGCGGGAGAAAAAGGCGGACGAATTGGCCGAAGCCATCATTCAAAGCGAAGCCGCCGCCCTGCCCGAAACTAAAAAAATCACGGTGCACAACATCAACGGCACCGCCCTGCAATGCGTGCAGTTTAAGGTCAACGGCGCTTTGGAGGATATCTCCCGCCTGCGCATTACGGGCAGCGATTTGCTGGGCTACACCGCCGTGGCCGGGGATGACAAAAACAACACCGTATTTGCCGTAATGAAGTTCGGCAAGGTGAAAAAACAATACACCGTTTCGGCGGAGCTGGGCGAGCCGAAAACACCCGCCCGCCTTGATACCCTGAAAACCCCGGGGTTGGAGGTCAGATTCACCCCCAACGGCCGCATCGGCGGCGTTTACTGCCGGGGTACAAAAATCGGCGGCTTTGATTTTTGGGACAGCTTCATCACCTATGACGGTGTTCGCTATCCCTTCCGCCCCACCGAAATCACGCCCCTTGCCGTGGCGGGGCAGGGCGAGGGCCTTCGCCTGACGGGAGAAATGCACCTGCCCAATGAACTGAAGGGCGGCAGGTTCTGCTTTGATTTCTTCACCTGCGAATACAGCGATGCGGTATTTGTGCGCACCGCCGTGCACTACCCCCACACCGCCGAAACCGACTCCATCTCCACGGAGAATTCCACTTTGGGCCGCTACAGCGATATGAAGTGGCAGGAGGCGGCCATGCTCCGCATTACCCCCGCCCTGCAGGGCGACCTGCGTGTGGTGAAGCGCAACTTCATGGGGGATATTTCCTCCTTCCGCACCGCCGCCTTCGGGGAGTGCGACAAGGCCAACCGTCAGTTGGATTCCTTTAACCATCAGCTCACCGCCGGTATGGTGGGCTTAAGCGGCAGCACCCACACCCTGATTGCGGCAAATTCCCGGCAGATGCTGTCCTCCATGGCCCACTGCCCCATGCAGTTGGATGAAAGCGGCCGTGTGCACATGAATTTCTTCGGCACCTATTACGGCAGCCAGCGTCACCACTGGTCACGGGCCGGGGGCGAAATACTGGATACTTATACACTGGTAACCCCTCAGGGCAAATCCATTGCCCCCGCCTACAACGGCAACAGCGAAAACGCCGTGCTGGCTCTGTTTGCCTTCCCCAAGGGGGAGGTTGACGAGGCAGATTTGAAGGAGGCCGCCGCCTTTGCGGACGGTGCCGTGGTCACCGCCCCTGCCGATGCCCTTCTGCAGCCTTATTACGGAGATAATGTAGCCTTCAAGGAAACCCGGGCACAGGACTTTGCCGACACCAAGCTGATGAATCCCGTGCTCAACGGCATCCGGGGCCATATCGGCCAATACATCACCCGGGGCAGTAAGGCGATTATTCATATTCTCAAAGCGCAGATTCAATCCAAATAAACGAGGTACCTGCTATGGAAATCAAAAAAATACTGATTGTGTTCAAAACCCATCTGGACATCGGTTTTACCGATTTTGCCGGGGCCGTCAAAGAGAAATACATGCGTGAATTCATCCCCAACGCCATCAAGGTATCCCGCGAGCTGGATGAACGCGGCGGCGAGGCCCGCTTCAAATGGACTACGGGCTCCTGGCTGATTTACGAATATCTGAAACAGGCCGATGACGCTCAGCGGGAGGCGCTGGAGGAGGCCATCCGCAGGGGCAACATCTGCTGGCACGGCCTGCCCTGCACCACGCACACCGAATTCATGACCAAAGAGCTGTTCCAATACGGCCTTTCCCTCAGCGGGCGGCTGGATGCCCGTTTCGGCAAAAAGACCATTGCCGCCAAAATGACCGATGTGCCCGGCCACACCAAGGCCATCATCCCTCTGCTTCGGCAGGCGGGCATCGAAATGCTGCACATCGGCGTTAATCCCGCCTCCGCCGTGCCCGAGGTGCCGCCCATCTTCCGCTGGCAGGCCGCCGGCGGCGAGGCCGTTACCGTGATTTACAGCGGTGAGTACGGCGAGTTCGCCCCCCTTGGCGACACGGGCGTTGCTTTGTATTTTGCCCACACCAACGACAACCTGGGCTCTCAGTCCGCCGAGGAGGTCATCGCTCTGTTTGCGGATTTGCGCCGCCGTTTCCCCAACGCCGAGCTTGTCGCGTCGGATTTGAATGCCGCCGCCGAAGTGCTGCGGGAGGTGGAGGATTCCCTGCCCGTGGTAACGGAGGAAATCGGTGACAGCTGGATTCACGGCGTTGCCACCGACCCCAAAAAAGCATTCCAATTCCGCGCTTTGTCCCGGGTTTATGCCGCCCTGCCCGCAGGCGACGACAAAGAAACGCTGGGGGCAGGCCTGCTGATGATTCCCGAGCACACCTGGGGATTGGACGAAAAAACCCACCTGCACGACAACGCCCACTACGCCCGCAAGGAGTTTGAAGCCCTTCGGGGAGAGCCGAATTATCAAAAAATGGAGGCCTCCTGGGCCGAACAGCGGGATTTCATGTATCACGCCGTTTCGGGGTTGAACAAAGACCTTGCGGAAAAAACCGCCTTTTTGACGGATGAAGCTCAGCGGGAGCCGGTAAGTACCGCCGGCTGCACCCCTGCCGCACCGGGGGAAGCCCTTTACTGCGGCGGTTTTGAACTCCGCTTCAACAACCGGGGTGAAATCACCCACCTTGCCGGAAAGGGCAAGGTGATTGCCGACGAAAGCCATCGGCTCTGCACCCTGATGTATGAAAAATTCAGTTATGATAATTACATCACCTTCCACAACCGCTATCACCGCATTGAGGATGACTGGGCGTGGCAGGATTTCACCAAAATCGGCATGGAGGAGGCCTGCGGCGACTACACCGCCTATTACCCCGAAGCAGCCGTATACCCCACGGATGACACCGTTATTGTGGATTACACCTTCTGCGAGGAGGCCCGCACTCTTTTCGGCGCCCCCGAAAAAATGCAGCTTGTCATCAGCCCCCTTGACGGGAATCTGCTGTTTGACCTTGCCTGGTTCAACAAGCCCGCCAACCGCATGGCAGAGGCCTTCTGGTTCGGCTTTTGCCCCAAGGCCGACAATCTGCGCATCAGCAAGCTTGGCACGCTGATTGACCCGCAGCACGTGGTCAGCCGGGGCAACCGCAATCTGCACGCCACCGACAAGGGCGTGTTCTGGGACGGCCTTTCCGTTATGCCCGTGGATTCCGCTCTGGTATCCCCTCAAAAGCCCTGCGTGCTGGATTACCCCAACACCATTCCTCCCACGGACGAGGGCGTATACTTCGGTCTCTACAACAACCTGTGGGGCACCAACTTCCCCATGTGGTATGACGAGGATGCCCGGTTCCGTTTCTATTTACAATTAAAATAAATCCTATCGTTTTTGAAAGCGGTGATTGTTTGGAATTGAAGCACAGGGTCACAAAAGACCGGGAGGGCACCTATTACCACATCCCCTTTGAGGTGCCCGAAAATGTTATCAAGATAACCGTTTCCTACGAATACTACCGGCCCACCAAGGGTCTGTTCTCCGATTTGAAGCCCTCCAACTGCATTGATATCGGTCTGTCCGATGCAGAAGGCAATTTCCTCGGCTGGTCGGGCAGCGCCCACCAAAGCATATCGGTGGGGGAATATTCCTCCTCCAACGGCTACCTTTGCCGCCCCGTCACGGCGGGCACGTGGCAAATCATTGTGGGAGCCTACCATGTGCTGCAGGAGGGGGCGGAGGTCACCTACCGCATTGATTTTGAATATGCCGGGGAAAAGCTGCTGTACGGCGATTTGCACATCCATTCCGATGCCTCCGACGGCAAATTCGATGCCTTCGAGCTGGGGAAAACGGCTGTGGAAAAGGGCCTTGATTTTATTGCCCTTGCCAACCACAACAACTATGCCCTGAATTATCACCTGCCCCACATCAACGGCCTCACCTTTATCCCTGCCGTGGAGTGGACCCACTACAAGGGGCACATGAACTTTTTCGGCGCGGCAGCTCCCTTCGGCAATTCCTTTATTGCCAACAGCGCCGAGGAAATGCAGGCACTCATTGCCGAGGCGAAAAGCCGGGGCGCCGTTATCAGCGTGAATCACCCCAAATGCCGCTTCTGCCCCTATCTGTGGGAGGATGAGAACGCCTTTGACATGATGGAGATATGGAACGGCCCCATGAGTTCCTCCAACAGGGACGGCCTTGCGTGGTGGACGGCACTTTTAAAGAAAGGCCGCAAAATTCCCATTGTGGGGGGCAGCGATTACCATTCTCCCGTGGGCTTTGTCCGCATCGGCAATCCCGTAACGGCGGTTTACAGCGCCTCCCCCGGGGCGGAGGATATACTGGATGCCATTCGCCGGGGCAGAGCCTTTGTGGCCTTCGGCAAAAAAGCACCTGTTCTGGATTTGCATTACGGCACCTTCCGCATGGGTGACACCGCTCCCCTGCAGCCGGGCACACCCCTCACCGTAACCGCCGACAATCTGCAGGGCGCCCGCTTGGTGCTGGTTACCGATAAGGGGGAAACATCCGTTGCTCCCGGCCCGGTGACCCTTACCGATGAAGCCTTCGCCTACATAAAAGTTACAGGCCGTCACGGCAAGATTCTTGCCGTTTCCAATCCCATATATTTTACAAAATGAAAGGATGAACACGATGTCTGACAACCAAATCGCAAAAGTGAAGCCTGCCCGGTACGGCTTTGCCATGTTCGGTACCTCCATCCCCATCAATATGTTTAAATCCTTCGCCGCCATCTTTTATGTGGATATGCTGGGGCTGGATATGAAAAAGTACTCCCTTGTGCTGTTTATCTACACCTTTGTGGATGCCATCGACAACCCCGTTTACGGCCTGCTCTCCGACCGCACCCGCACCAAGTGGGGCAGACGCAGACCCTGGCTGCTGATCGGCACCCCCCTGCTTGTGCTGTTTTTCATTCTGTTCTACTGTACGCCCGCCTTTGTGCAGAGCGATAAGGGCATGCTGTTTGTCTACATGCTGCTGATGTATATCCTCACGGGCACGCTGGATTCCCTTGTGAATGCCAACTACGGCGCCCTGTTCCCCGAGTTGTTCAGGAAGGATGAGGAACGGGCCAAAACCAACAGCTTCCGTCAGATTTGCCAGCTCTTTGCCATGGCCATCAGCATTGCCCTGACCCCCATGATTACCGATGCCATCGGCTACCGCACCACCGCCATCATTTACGGCGTAGTGGCGTTGGCCGTGATGATGTTCTGCTTCTGGGGCTGCAGAGAGCCCGAAATCGTGGAGGAAGAAACGGTCAAGCCCAAGCTGTTCAGCAGCATTTTTGCTTTGATTACCAACCCCAAATTCTGGATTTACGGCTTTTGCGGTGCCTTCTATTCCGCCGCCTTCTCCCTGATTTCTCAGGCCATCCCCTTCTATGTGAAATACACCCTGAAAAAGGGCGGCTCCACCACCACCATTATGCTGGGCACCGTGCTTGTGGTGGCTGTGCTGGGCATTGTGTTCTGGTCAAACATTGTGAAAAAATGGGATATCATGAAGGTGTGGCGCTCCGGCTTTATCATTATGGCCATCTCCTTTATTCCCCTGTATTTTGTCAATTCCTTCGCGGGCGCGGTGGTCATTGCCTGCATTGTGGGCTTTGGCGTGGCTGCCTGCCTTGCCACCATGGACTGCATCGGCGCCAAAATCGTGGATGACGACTTCCGCCGCCACGGCATCAAGCGAGAGGGCATCATCTCCAGCCTGACGGGCGTGATGAACCGCCTCAACGGCCTTTACACCTCCCTCGCCTTCTATTTTGTATCCACGCAATTCGGCTTTGTAAACGGCGATGACCCCGGCACCAACCCCGCCCTTGCCTCCCGCGTGCTGCTGTGCATCTTCCCGGCAGCCGCCATGATTGTTGCCTCTGTTATCACCTTCTTCCTGCACTTCAATGAGGAAAAAACCGATGAAGCAGAAGTATCTGATCATTAACGCCGACGATTTCGGCTATAACGCTCAACAGAACGCTGCCATTTCGGAATTGCTTGCCGGGGGGTTCATCACCTCCACCTCCGTTATGGCGGTGGCCCCCGCCGCGGCGGACTGCGCCCGGCTGAACGGCAGCGAATACTCCGTGGGCGTGCATCTTACCTTAAACTCCGACAGCGCCGACGCCCCGTGGCACAGCCTGACCGGCCTGCCCTCCCTCGGGGGCAAAAACGGCCTGCCTGCCGACGGCAGGGCTCTGACCTTCGGCGCACGGCGCCGGGATGTGCGTGCCGAGCTGGAGGCACAATACGCATTCCTCACGGCAAAGGGCGTAAAGGTTGACCATGCGGATAACCACTGCGGCACCCTTTACGGCATCAACGGCAGGCGGTTTTATCTGGATGCCTTTGATTTCTGTGCCGGGCACGGCCTGCCCTTCCGCTTCCCCAAAACCCCGGGGTTTGCCGAAAGGCAAATCGGCCGCTCCCTCCCGGGAGCCGCACGCGGGCTTTTAAACGCGATTGTGGAAAAGGGCGAAAAACGAGGCGTGAAAATGCTTGACGACCTGGTATCCAACCCCTGGGGCATGGACAGAATCGGGGATTACGATACCCTGCTCCGCTATTACCTGAATGCGGTGGACAACTGCCTGCCCGGGGTTACCGAATTATTCCTGCACCCGGCACTGCCCGTGGATGACAGCATCGGCCCGTGGACGAAAAGTGTGTATGAATACCGGATATTAAAAAGCGGTGATTTACTGCAGCGAGCCCGCGAAAAGCATATTGAAGTGGTTTCGTGGCAGATTTTTCAAAACATATGAAACAGAGGAAGAGAAGCATGAAAAAATCATTCATCAGGATGGTGGCGGTTATTCTGGCCCTGCTCACGGCGCTTTCCGTGCCCCTGAGCTGCACCGCTTCCGCCGCCAAAACCGAAGAGGACTACAACGGATACCCCCTGATTCTGATTCGCGGCATGGATTTTAACGGCATCTACTACCACCTTGGTGCCGAGGACGAACAGCGCTGCTTCAAGGGCATTGAGGCCGGGCCGCTGATAAAGGCTCTGGGCAAATCCGTGTGGAAGGGCGTTACCAAATGGAGTCTGGACGCTTTTCTGGATGAGGTGTGCCTTTACACCACCGACATCATGGGGCTCATGGCCTGCAACAAGGACGGCAGCAGCCGCTACGATGTTTCCGTGAGCGAATATCCCCTTTCCCTTGCCAACTACCCCGAATACAAGGAGTGGGGCACCGTGAACGAAATGGGAATTCTGCAAACCGCCTGCCAAAACTACGGGGCGGAAAATGTGTATTACTTCAACTACGACTGGCGCATTGACCCCTTCATCAATGCCGAAAAAATCAATGCCATGGTGGAGCAGGCCAAGCAGGACAGCGGCAAGGATAAGGTAAACCTTGTTTGCTGCAGCATGGGCGGTATAGAGGCCGTCAGCTATATGTACCGCTACGGCTCCGACTCCCTGAACCGTGTGATTTTTCTCTCCTCCACGGTAACGGGCACCCATGTAACCTCCGACGTGCTGCGGGGCAAGGTCGAACTGAACCCCAACAATTTTTACCGCTTCGTCTGCCAGTCCGTGGCCCCCGACAGCAAGGTGGTGCAGTTCCTGTTCTCCGCCCTTTACAAAATGCGGGCGTTTGACGGCCTTTGCCGTTTTGCCAACGGATTCATTGCCAAGGCCAAGGATAAAGTGTATGACAGCTTTCTTACCGACACCTTCGGCACCATGCCCACCGTGTGGGCCCTTGTGCTGCCCGAATACTATGACGAGGCCATCTCCTATATGTTCGGCGGCAAAGAGGACGAATATGCCGAATTCATTGCCCTGACAAAAGTGTATCAGACCATGGCAGCCGAGCGTGATGATATGCTCAAAGAGGCTGCCGCTAACGGTACCTCCATCTGCCTTGTGGCAGGCTATGACCGCTGCTGCGTGCCCGTTTATTCGGGCGGCCAATGCAACGGTGACGGCACGCTGGAGGCCGACAGAATGCTGGGCGGTGCCGTGGTTTCTCCTTTGAACGGCACCTTGGGCAGCGACTATGTGCCCGCCGACAGCACTCGCCTTTCTCCCGATAAAAAAGTGGACCTTTCCGGTGTGCTGTTCCCCGACACCACCTGGGCGGTGCGGAACCTGAACCATGTGGGCTGCACCACCGACACCGACAGCTCGGATTTCCTTTTCTGGCTGTTGGGCTTTGAGGGCGAGGTAACCGTCAACACCGACCCCCGCTACCCTCAGTTCATGGTTTCCTCCGATGGCTACACGCTGGCCCCGCAGGAATAATTCCCAAATAACCAAAACTTGCAGTTGCGCTTTTTTCGGTTTACAATACCAATATAATAACTTGATGGAGGATTACTATGAAAAAAATAATCAGCATTCTTCTTGCTGCCGTTACGGTGCTGCTGACCTTGCCTGTTCTGGCCTCGGCGGACACCCTGACCGACATCGACATTGTACCCGGCAAGGTGATTGACTTCAGCATTACCGGCAACAACACCTACACGGACACCTTCGTGCCCTCCTTAAGCAAAAGCGGCGAATACACCTTTATCTCCTTTGGTGATGTTTGTCCCACCGTTACCGTTACTTACTACAAGCAGACCCTCATCGGCAGGGAGAAGGTCACCGACACCATTAAAAGCGACGGCGGCGTTCTGTTTGATACCTACACCTTCTCCGCCGGGGTGGAATACACCATTTCCGTAGGCGGCGCCGGCAGCTTCAGCCTGATTTTCTTCAAGCCCAATGCCGAAAAATGCGGCTTTGTATCGGGCCCCGACAAAACCGAATACTTCAACAAGCTTGAGGTGAGCATCAGCGGCTCCAACGTAACCTTCCTGAATGACTGCCTCGACCTGACAGGTGCCTCCTTCGCCCTTGTGGATGAGGACGGCAACACCGTTTACACCGTGAACGGCAACTCCCTTAAGAAGATTATCAAATCCGTAACCTATGAGAACAACACGATTAAGCTGGCCGTGAATGCCTCCAAGAAATTCCTCGGCATCACTCTGAAGGAATACTCCGCCATCTCCCTTACGGTAAAGCCCTACCCCATCAAGAGTGTGGTGCTCAGCCACGACGAATTGCGCTACACCTACGGCGACAACGACGGCACCATCAAGGGCAGCTTAAAAGAGCATTACTTTGTGCCCAACATCAACTTTGCCCAAATGACGGCAACCGTTACCCTCACCGACGGCACCAAAACGGAGAATGTTCCCATTCAGGCCGCGGGCGGGAAATATTACTTTGAGGTTGAGGGCGTAGGCAAGGTCTTCATCACCAACGAGGCCAAGTGCCCCGAAAAGGGCGAAAACATTGATGCCGATATCCGCATCGGCGCAGACCCCTACAAGCTCACCGTCACCATAGAGAAGGCGGATTTCTTCACCAAAATCGGCATTTTCTTCCGCCTTCTGTTCGGCGTTTACAAGCGATAACCCAACCTCGGCAAGATAAAACCACAAAAAAGCGATGCTTAACCCCCGGCAAACGCCGGAATGCGGTTAAACATCGCTTTTCTTTTGTTCTTATGTCATCGGGAAAAGGCCTTTCAAACAATGGGTTTTTATCTTATTTGATAATGCCGTAATACTTCATCATGCGGGTTCTGCTTTTGCCCGCGGCAAGGGTATCCGCCACGCTGTGGTCGGAGAAGAGGTAATAAATCCCTCTCTGTGCCCAGGCAAGGGGAAGCAGGTACGGGTGACGCTCAAGGTAAGCATACCTTTTTTTCATCTGATTCAAGGTCAGAAATACAGTGGCGGAGCGCTTGCCGTTCTGTGATTTGGAATAACTGTTCACGGTTATGCGGCTGCTGTGGTGCTTATCCGCATCCCGCGAGCCGTAAATGCCGCCCTGCAAAAGGTCCTCCAGCATGATGTCACAGCGAAGGGTTCGGTCAAAGGCGGGGGTTTGAATAGCGCTGATATCCAGCCCGAAATATTCACTGCCGATAAGCAGCACCGCGCTGAGGAAGCCGTCCGCCGAGACCGATGCACATTTTTTGAACACCGTATCCCAGTCAATCCCCTCCTTCGCGCAGAAAAGGGAAATATCCATCACCTGCCGGATGCCCACACCGGCACCGATAAAGTGCTTGAAGGCGTGCAGCACCAGATAAATCAGATGCTCCTGAACGGGGGGGCAAAGCACCTCCACGCCGTCCACGGTAACAGAATCGGGATTTTTGCACAAATCCTTCACCACCGCATTGCAAACGGAAACGGGGGCATCCTCGGGGAAGGGCCTGTTGTGGAGTTCTATACGGCAGCCGCTCCGGCTGCTTTGGTAACAGATTTCCTCCGATGATACAACAGTCTGTGTGAATCCGAGCGCCTCCAACGCCTTTTGGCAAAGGCGGAAATCCTCCCCCTCGGCCAAAATATCGGCATCCGAGGAAATACGAAGCGCGGGCTCACGCCACAGGGATGCGCATATGCACCCTTTCAGGCAAACCGGCCTTGCACCGGCCTGCCTCATGGCTTTGTATGCCTTAAGGAATTCGTTGTTTTTATTCTCCTGCACCACAATCTGCGCATACGCTTCATTCTTCATAAGCGCGCGGTCGGCCCCGGAGATACCGGCATCATCTGCCAGACTGAAAAAGCCCACCGGCACCAGCTTGTGCTCACGCAGCAGGGTCATGAATTCTTTGAAATTGCCGTCATTCACTCCGGGTGCCGATGATTTGCTCCCGTTCATGAAGCCGCAAACCGCATCCAGCAGCGCCCCCGTGCAGACGGAGGCATCCTCTGCGGGCTTTTGCTTGCCGCGAAGCCATTTTTTGACTATCAGGTTCAGCACATACACCGCCAGCAGAGCGCCCAAAGAGTCAATCACCATGTCGCTAATCTGGCAGGCTCTGCCCTTCACAAAAAGCTGATGGATTTCATCGGAGACGGCATAACCCGCCGTCAGGCAAAAGGAGAGGGCGGCACGCAGAGGCAGGCTGATAGGAAAGGTGAAAAAGAAACCGTATACCAACACGCCCAAAACCGCAAACTCGGTAATATGGGCAAACTTGCGAATCAGAACGTTCAGCACCATGGCGGCATCCCATCCCTTACCGAAGAGCATGGCGGTAAAGGATATGCTCAGTTCATCGGAGCTGGAGCCGGGCTGGGATGACAGAAAAAAGATAACACCCATCACCGCCAGCGCCGCCGCCGCGAACACAATTCTGACAATATATATTTTTTTCTTATTATTCATCATCGGATGCGCTTTCCCCGGTTTTTTTATGGAACGGATTGTGGTGGTGCTTGTGCTTACCGCCGTATTCATAGCTGCCGTAGCCGTTCCCGTAACCGTAACCGTATTTGGAATAGGAGCCGTATTTGCCGTAACTGCTGTAACCGTAGTTATCACCGTAACCCGAAAGGCCGGACTGAGCGCCGTTGATCACTGCACCCAGAATACGGTGCTGACCGTTGTGGTTCAGGTTATCCATGCCAAGCAGTATTTTTTTGATTCGTACCGCATCCTGAAGCACCACATAAATCACGCCGTCACACACCTGCGAAATCAGGGATGAATCATAAACAAGGCCGCAGGGAGGGGTATCCACCAGAATATAGTCGTAATCGTCCCGCAGGGAGTCAAACATCTTTTGCAGATAGTTGGCATTCATCAGCCGCCAGTAGGAATTCTCTTTTACGGTGAATTTCAGATAGTACAGGCCGTATTTTTTGAGGTTAGCCACGGAATAGTCATCTTCCACCTCATCATACGCGAGCTCTTCCTCCAGATTCAGGGCATACGCCACACTGGGGTTTCTCAAGTCCGCATCAATAATCAGCACCTTTTTGCCGATGTCGGAGAGGGAGAGGGCCAGATTCACCGCCACGGTGGTTTTTCCCTCACCGGGGGCGGTGCTGGTCACCATTACCACCTTTTCGTTACCCTTTGTCAGGTGGGTGAACTGGTTGCGGAAAATACGGATGGATTCCAGAAAACCGCTGCCGATTCTTTCATTTGTAATCAGAATGGATTCGTCGGCCTGCATATTCTTGTATTTTTTGAAGGTCACCGCAGGGATGGCGCCCAGAATTTCAAGCTGCAACTTTTCACCTATATCCGTTTTTGTTTTGACGGTTTTGCGCATAAAGGCATAAATCAAAAGCCACAATGCACTGATGGCAAGGCCTATCATCAGGCCCTCAAGGGCAACCATATAGGTGAATTTGTTAATCGGCTGCGTGGGCATAACCGGCTCGGTAATCACTACCAGACGCACATTACCCACAAGGTATTTCGCCACGGAGGGGTAATTCTTCATGGCCGAGTTGAGCACATCGTAGGTCATCTGCGGGTCGCTGCCCACGGCAGTGAGGGTAAACATATTGGTGGAGGAAATCACTTTGGCCGAAAGGGAGGCCGGCACATAGGAAATATCCAGATCCGAGCAGATGGCATCGGACAGAATGTTGCTGGAGAGAATGTAAGGGAAGGTATCCGCCAGATTGGTGGCCGTGGCATTGTCATACACGGTTGAAAAGGAAGGAATGCCTTCACCCGTCAGGGACAGTGTCTGCGTATTCACGGTGAAGGTTGCGGACACCTCATACCTGGGATTAAAGCCGGAATAGCTTCTGAGGAACATGCCGCCGCTGGTAAGAACGCAGATAATCAGAATCAGCCACCAGTACCGCAGCACACCCTTCCACAAATCGGAGGGCTCAATGGGGCCGCGGGATTTGGGCTGCTCGGCGGAGTTCAGCTTGGTGTTTTCGTTTTCGCTCATACACTTCCTCCGTCGTCATTATCTTCCACTTGAATTTCCGGGCTGGCCACAGGCGCTTCGGGTTCGCTGTGCCCTCCTCCGGCGGCGTATTTGCCGTACTTACCGTACTTGGAATATTTGCTGTATTTGGCATATTTACCGTATTTGGCGTACTTGCTGTACTTGCCGTATTTGCCGTATTTGGAATAGCCTGTGCCGTGGGCATAGCCCGCCTCATCAATACCAAACTGATTGAAGAAGCTGAAATCCTCATACACATCGTTGAGCACACAGCCGGCAAAATTGGCACCGGTTTTTTTCAGAATCAGAATACTGTCGTTGATAATCGAGGCATACACCCGGTCGGTGCGCACCACAAGCAGGGCGGCATCGCAAAAGCCCGCCACATCCGTTACGGAGCCGTCAACGGACATGGGCGCTGTATCCACAATCACATAGTCAGCCGAATTGCGCAGGGCCTTGAGCACCTTTTCGGCGGTACCGTCCTCAAACCAGCGCTGATAATTCTTGTGAGGTCTGGTGTTGAGAGCCAGAAACAGGCTTGTTTTTTTGTATCGGTTCAGCTTGTACTCTTTCAAATTCATATCGCGGGAGAGCACATCACCGAATTCACTGCAATCCTCCGGCTTTTTGCCGAAGATTTTATAGATTGCGGGCTTTTTGCCGTCAAAATCCACCAAAACCACCTTATAGCCCTTGGTGGCAAGGGAGAGAGCCGCATTGGAGGCAACGGTGGATTTGCCCTCGTTTTCGGAAACACTGGTCACAACAAAAACCTTATCGCCGTTGGTGCGGTGCATATAGTCAAACTTGCCGGCAATGCGGTTGATGCTCTCGTTGAATTTCAGGCTGATAAAGACACTCTCGTTAATCAGAATGCCTCTTTTTTTGCCCTTGACGGCATCTTTTAACACAAAGGGCTTTTTCTCATGAGGCACCATGCCGATGAGGGGAGATTCCACCTTATCGTTAAAATCATCTTTATCCTTTACCGTATCTCTCAGAACGGAAAGCAAAACAACGGGCGCCGCTACCGCCAGCATGGCAATCAATGCAATCATCATCATATTGGCGGAGGTCATGGTGTTGGAGGGGTATGTGGGCATTTCCGCCTCGCGCAGCACACTGACAACACCGTTGCTGTAGAGCGACGCGGTGATTTCGGGATACACTTTAAGAATGGCACGCAGCTCACGGTAAGCCTCCTCGGGGTTGGAGGCGGTGACCGAAAGCTCCATAATATTGGTGTTGGGGTTCACATGGGTTTTGATGGTGCCGTCAAACTCCCGCATTCCCAGATAGTCACAAACCTTTTTCTGCATGGAGGGCTGAATAAAAACCTCCGAATAAATGGATGCGATTTCACTGGACTGGGTTAAGGAGGCCACGGCGTTTGCCTTGCCGGCGGCGCTGTTGATAATCAGCGTGGCATGGCTTGTGTATTCGGGGTGATACACGGAGTGGGTCACAACATAGGAGCCCAGCACACCCACCAGCCCGGCACAGAGAATTACCCACAGGTTGCGGTACAAATCCCGCAGAATACTGTGCCATTCTATTTTAATCTTCTTCTTTTCCATACTTCACCTGTCAGGCAAAAGGTTCAAACCGTTCCGGCGCTGTCTTTTGCCTTATATCGTTAAAAATGCCCGGAATTCACAAAGAAATTACTCAACAATCACAAGCAGCCTTGTGTGCGCGGCATGGCCGTCTGCATCCGTTCCGTGGTAATCCACGGCATAGGTTCCTTTTTTCTTGGCATTAAAATCCGTTTGGATGGTCACATCAAATTTGGCCAGCACACCAAAGGAATCATAGGTTTGCTTGATATAGCTTTTGAAATCCGGCATTTTGCCTCTTTCGCAATAAATCAGATATTCCTTCAGCTCGATTTCGGCAGGGGAAAGGGATGTCCGCTCCACCACAAGAGGCAGGCTGACCTGAGCAGTGTCGCCCTTGGAATTCATCACATTGGCCTGAATGGTGTATTTTCCCTCCACGCCCACTTCGTAGTCGGGGGAATAAATAATAACGTTGTTGGAGATGTCGCCGTCCAGGCTGTCCCTTGCGCCCACAATGCCCACCACATTCACATCCTCCTGCACGGAGAACAGCAGGGGGCGGTTCATTTTGAATCTGGGGGCCTTGTAATCGGTGTAATGAATCTGCCTTTTGGCGGTGGTCACATGGTTGTCCGAATCGCTGACGGCATAGGTGACCTTGCAATAACCGATTTCGCTGAATTTGCTGATGGAGGCCACCAGCACCCGGTCGGTGATGTCGCCGTCTTTTCCGTCCGTGGCGGTCACGCCCTGCAGCAAATCCTTCTCCTTGGCGGAGGTTTTCACCTCCAGCACGCCGTCCTCCACTTTAATGACGGGGTAGGTTTTGTCGGTTGTTATTTTTTCTTTGGCGTAAACAATGCCAAACAGCACCACGGTCACCACGGTAATGGCGGCCACCGCTATGCGCAGCAATCTCATCAACATACGATTCTTCTCCGCTTGAATTTATGATAAATACGGTATTTTTTTACGGATTCCCGTCACCCGATAATTCCCTGCTCCCGCAAAGCGGTCAGAAATTCCTCGGTATCCGAAAGGGCGGTGGCCTCATCCGTGTCATAACGCTCCAGCAGCCGCGCCGCAATATCCTTTGCGCCGTCGCACTCGGATAAACAGTCAAAAATGAAGGAGGAAACCTCATTGATGGCAATAATGCCGCCGAATTTGCCCGCCGCCTCACCAATGGGCACAAGGTAGTATTCATCAAATATTTTGCGTTTCACAAATTCGTAGTTAACCTTCATTCGTTTCACCGGCCTTTATTTTTTGGGCATATTGCGCGAAGTATTCCGCAGTCGCGGCGGACATGCGGCAAATATAATCGGGCACCTTGCCGAACTCGCCCGTTTCCGAAAAGCAGGCGGCAGCGCACACATTGCACAGGTAGCGGTAGGCGCACTCGGTGCATTTATGGGGCAGTACAATGGCTTTTACCTTTTTGCGCAGTGCCGCACAGCAGGCGGCAAAGCCGTTTTGCAGCACATTCATATCCTGCCCGGCGGGCACCATACCGCACATGGAGAGGTTCCCTTTATAATCCACCCAAACGGAGGATGTGCCTGCCCTGCACTGCACCCCGCAATTTTTGATTCGCGGGTCAATGCAGTCGCCGGAGCGGATATACTCCGAGCCTTTCTCTACCTTCTCCGCCCGGGCAAGAAAATCCTCACGGGAGAGCTCGACGGCATCCCCCTTCACCCGGTAAAGGGCGGCATCCTCGGGGGTCAGCCGCTCTTTGTTGTCGCCAAGACGGGCCGCGGGGAACATATAGGAGGCCGTGGCCAGAACCAGATCCTTTTGGCGGCAATAGTCATGAATTCCCTCAAAATCCCTGCAATTAAAGGGGGTAACGGAGGAATTGATTTTAACGGGAACGCCGATTTTTCTCAGCTCCTCAATCGCACTGCTCACCTTGCCGAAGGCGGGCACGCCGCAAAGCTCGGCATAGGTTTCATCGCTCACGCCGTAAAGGGAGGCGTTGATGCGGTTGGGCGGGTATTGGCGAAACAGCGCAAGATGCGCCGGGGTGATAAGGGATAAATTGGAGTTAACCGAAACCACAAAGCCCGTTTTGATGAGCATGGTGTAAATCTCGGCAAAATCCGGGCGAATCAAAGGCTCGCCACCCGTAATCAGCACAAACATGATGCCTGCTTCCGCCGCCTGACGGGCAATCTCCGTCCATTGCGCCACGGATAATTCCTCGTGGGCGCGGGCGTTGCAGTCGCTGTTGTGCACATAGCACATTTTGCAGTTGAAATTGCACCGGGATGTGATTTCAAAGGTGGCGGAGGCACAGGTCTCGTTTTTCGCCGCCCTGGCGTGAAGATACCTCACAATCGGCGCTTCGATTTCTGTCAGGTCTCGTCCTTTTTTTGTTTCCATAATTCGTTTTCCATTACCGTTACCGCGTCCCTGTCGGGGCGGCAGTTGAATTGATAAAACGGCACGGCAGAGCAAAATTGCTGCGCTATGCCGAGAATGTCGTCCAATCGGGTTTCATGATAGTTCAGGTGGGGCAGCAGGGCAAACAGACGGGCTTTTTTATCCGTCATCGCCTCAATCCGGTTATCGCCCCTGCCCAGCAGCACAATGGCCCTGACGGGGGCCGAAATGTTCAGCGCAATGTGGGAGGAGCCGCAGTAGGGCGTGCCGCAGGCCATAAGCCTGCCGTTCTGCATGGCAAGCACGGCTCTGTCACCGTTCACAATCGTGGCCCCGGTGTGCTCCTGCCAAAGGGATGCCTGGGTGGATTTGCCGATTTGTTTATTGCCCGCAAACAGCACTGCCTCACCCCGGTAAAGCACATAGGAGCAGTGGCAGGTTGCCCGCCCGTGCTCCGGCAGCAGGTTGGCAAAAGCCAAGGCATAAAACAGCGAATAGTCCCACAGACCGTTGTCGTTTTCCACAAACAAATCATAGGCGTGGGGGCCGGTTTTTATGCGGCAGGCGTAGCGGTGCGCCTCGCCCCTTTTGGGGTAGGTGGTGTAAACGCCGTTTTCCGCCTCGGGCAGCGGGCCCGGAATCACCCTCACCGCAATATCCGGGGCGGCGGGTTCCGTCTCAAAATCCGCAAACAGCGCGGTGGATTCCACCGGCTCATCGCAGAAGAGCCCGATAACAAGGCCGCCGATGTTGTAATATTTATTCATGGTAAGTAATGTTGATGATGGCATCCATATGCTCACCGTTCAATTGGGTGATTTCCCCGGCCTTCAGGGCGGAGATTTTGGTGCGGTAGGTGATGCCGCCCAAAAAGCCCTCGTCATTGGTTTGCTTGTAATACACGCAAAGGTCGGTCAAATCCCTGGTGCCGATGTTTTTTACGGATACATTCGCGCCGGTGTAATACACCTCGAATACATCCTCCGGCACGGTGGGCGGGGCAGCATACTCGGCCTTGGCATCAATGGTGAAATCCTTCATGGCTTCGTCTTTTTCAAATTTATCCTTGTTTTGGCACAGCACGGTGACGGTGCTGCCGGCTTTGATGCCGGAGGCCGTAAAGCTGTGGGTGCCTTTATCCGTGTTCACACAGAATTCCACATATTCATAATCCGTGGGGGTGGTGTTCACAAGCACCGCCGCCACGATGTTTTTTACTTCTTTATCGCTGCCGTCCTCCATAAAGGGGCCGGAGTAGTCAAAAATGCGCTGCACAAACAACGCGCCGGGGTCGGCAGCCGTTGTTTCGGCGGCCTCGGTGGTCGCCTCGGGTGCACCGGGCTTGGCAGAGCAGCCCCACAGCCCGAAAATCATCAGCCCCGCCAATGCAAGGGCCATGATGCGAATGATATAAGATGTATGATTGTGTTTCATATTTCACCTTTTTGCCGGGGTACATTTGCGATATTTGTAAATGCAGTGCCCGTGCGATAATTTTGAGGGGATTTTTGTTTTGCTGCGTGTATGGCAAGGTCACACCCTCGGATTTGCCGAAGGCAAATTTAGGTTGCGGTGGAGTAATGGATAAACGGTAAGAGCCGGTGCTCTTACCCTACACATCAAACTATGTTCAATGTTAATAATCCTCGCGGTTTTTGTTGAGAATCCAATTCATCGGGTTGTTATTGATGTAATTATACTTATCTTCCAAAACCTCGTAGCTGTCAATTACCGTATCGTAAAATCGGTTTTGCCAAATCTGATATCCGGCTTCTCGCCTTGAGAGGCTTTTCAAGGCGGATATTATCTGCGAAACGGGTTTTTTCGCTCCATACAGCGTAAAAAGAATATGCACATGGTTTGGCATAATCACAAAATTTTCAACGGTTACTCCCTCATATGAACTCTCAATAGAATTGATAAATTTTTCAATTATTTTGCCAACCGGCGATAAATCCACTCTTGCCGAAAAATCACCATCTGAAACGACCTTACCAAATAAATGCTTTCGCCCGAAAGAGCATATCGTAATGAAATATGCGTTGTTGGAGTTATAAGGAAAATCCTTCAATCTTATTATTTTTCTCTCGGGGTATTTGTCGTTATTCATAGGTTTTCCTTTTCCAAGTATGATGATGGTTTTCCCCCGTATAGGGCATACCGGATTTGCCGCAGGCAAATTGTATTCCCGTTATCCGCGAATTTCCCACGGCGTACCGCCGTGCCGGTAAGAGCGGGTGCTCTTACCCTACACGCGATTCTTTCGGCATGGTGCCTGCTTCGTGTAGGGCAAGGCCACTGTGCCTTGCCGGATTTGCCGCAAGCAAAATTCATTTTCCGTTATCCGCAGATTTTCCCACGGCGTACCGCCGTGCCGGTAAGAGCGGGTGCGCTTACCCTACACGCGATTCTTTCGGCATGGGGCCTGCTTCGTGTAGAGCCAGGCCTCTGTGCCTTGCCTGATTTGCCGCAGGCAAAATTCATTTTCCGTTATCCGCAGATTTTCCCA
>JAZRWZ010000167.1:0-1306 GCA_045599985.1 Acutalibacteraceae bacterium
CCTGAAGGCTGCCGGTGCCGAGAAGGTATTCGGCCTTGACGAAATCATGAACGCCCCCGTAAACGGCAGCGGCTGCAACGAGAGCTACGGCCTGCTCGGCTCCAACAAAGCCACCGAGGACAAAATCAAGCTCTTCCCCCGCGAATGCACCGATTTCGTATACGGCGTGCAGAAAAACATCATGGATGCCACCGGCAAAAAAGTGGAAGTTATGGTTTACGGCGACGGTGCTTTCAAGGATCCCGTGGGCAAAATCTGGGAACTGGCTGACCCCGTTGTTTCCCCCGCTTTCACCGACGGTCTCAACGGCACTCCCAACGAAGTAAAGTTGAAATATCTGGCCGACAACAACTTTGCCTCCCTTGAGGGCGATGCTCTCAAGAGCGCCATCAGCGATTACATCAAGAACAAGGGCGATGACCTGGTAGGCTCCATGGAGAGCCAGGGCACCACGCCCCGCCGCCTGACCGACCTTATCGGTTCCCTTTGCGACCTTACCAGCGGCAGCGGTGACAAGGGCACACCCATCGTGCTGATTCAGGGCTACTTCGACAACTACACCAACGACTGATTACAGTCCCCCGCACCCCCAAAATATAAAAAGTATTCAAACGGAGTTTAACTGCCGCAGCGGTTAAACTCCGTTTTTGTTATAGGAAATCATTGCTTGACAAAAGGGATTTCCCGATTGACTTTACGCCTCCCGCTTTTTATAATATTTCTGTCACAATCCGAAGGCAAAAGGGATTTGAACACAATATGCCTTAAAAAGCGATCTTCACGCACATTCGGGCGCTTTTCGCCTTGAAATACAAAGGAAGTGTTCCTCATGAAAAAACAGATTTCCATTCTGCCCGATGAGCACTGGTGGGGCGGCACCACCATGCACGCCTACTGCCCCATCACCGCACAAAGCGACTATCATCAGGATTTTCGCAAAAGCGCCCCCAATCAGACCATGCCCCTGTTCGTCTCCGACCACGGCCGTTACATTTGGAGTGACGAGCCCTTCAAGGCAGATATTTGCGGCGGCATCATCACACTGGAGGGCGGCGAAATTCTGCTGAACGAAAACGGCAGCACCCTGCGGGATGCCTATTGCGCCGCGCAAAAGGCCCATTTCCCCTGCGACAAAAAAGAACTGGAACCCGTCTTTTTCCGGGTGCCTCAATATAACTCCTGGATTGAATTCACCTATTACCCCACCCAGGAGGGGATTCTGCGCTATGCCCGCGAAATCATTGACCACGGCTTCGCGCCCGGCATCTTCATTATTGATGAGGGCTGGCACTGCCACACGGGCTAC
>JAZRWZ010000168.1:0-10732 GCA_045599985.1 Acutalibacteraceae bacterium
GCCACAGCAGCCCCCTCCGTTCCCAACTTTAACGTTCCCAAGATTACTCCCGATGCTCCCGCCGCCGAGCCCGATGCTCCCAAGGCCGAAGCACCCGCTGCAGATTCCACTCCTGCCGATGCCGACCAGTTCTACATCATGCTGGACGACATCATCAAGAGAAAGTAATTGTTGATTCATCCCCTGCCGAGCTTTTCTCGACAGGGGATTTTTCTGTGCCGGACTGTATTCGGCCCACTTCCGTTGGCAATTTTATCCTTTTGCAAAGTAAAAAACGCCCCGTACCCTTCGGTACAAGGCGTTATACGGTACATATTCCGTTTTTTCCCACTTTATAGCGCAATAGGCTGACGAATCAGACCGTACATTTTATCCACACCCGCGGCCAGGTCCTCCGCCGGATTAAAGATGCTGGAGGTGCCCACCACAAAAATATCGCCGCCTGCCCGGCGCATCATGGGGGCGTTGGGGTAATTCACATTCCCGTCCACCTCAATCATCACATTTTCACAGCCGTGGCCATCCAGATAACGGCGCAGGTCGGTTATTTTTTGGATGGTGGCTGGCACATATTTTTGCCCCGCAAAGCCGGGGTTTACCGTCATCAGCAAAACGCCGTCCAAATCGGGCAGCACATAGTCCAGCACATTCAGGGGCGTGCCCGGGTTGATTGCCGCCATGGCCTTGCCGCCTGCCGCCCTGATTTTTGCCAAAGCAAGCTGCAAATGGGGGGTGCTTTCACAGTGCACACTCACCAAATCCCCTTCCCCGATGGGAAACCACCCGATTTTCTCCTCGGGGCGCTCCACCATCAGGTGAATATCCAGCGGAATGGATGTGCGGGCCTTCAGGCGCCTGCAATAATCGGTGCCCAGCATGTAGTTTGGCACAAAATGGCCGTCCATAATATCAATGTGGAGGTATTCCACACCCTTTTCTTCAAAAACGGCGATTGTATTCTCCAGTTTAAAAATATCCGCACACATCATGGAGGGGGCCAGCTTTGCTTCCATTCCCTGCACCAAACGGCCAAAGCCGTTCCTTTCTGTTTTGTACTGTTATATAGCGTACCCATCATAGCCATTCCGCCCGGATTTGTCAATACGCTTCAGCACCGCGCCTCCACAAACCAACGCCCGTTCTCCTCAAACAAAAAGGTTTCCTTACCGTTAATCTGCACCGTGTAGCGCATGTTGCCGCCCCCCACTTTGCGTGAGGGAATGTGGCAGCGGTTGATCAGCCGCTCAATACTGTAAACCGTGCCGTCCTCCCACTGCAGGCGCAAAGGGCGTGATTTCCCGTCCTTATCCTGCAGCAGCACCACATCCACATACACCTTGCGTACCGTAAGGATTCCTCCTCTCCGTAATGATTACCGGCATCCGATTTCTGTTTTTGTTCATTCTCGAACATTTGTTCTGTATTATCATACAGCATATCCCGCCCTTTGTCAACACCAAAAAGTTCACAATCCATACATTTATTTTTACAATTTCTGCCACACCCGTATGGTACGATATAAGATGAAGGAGGTGAGAACATGGAAAAACTGCCGGAGATTCACGGCCCGGTATTGGT
Source organism: Acutalibacteraceae bacterium (assembly GCA_045599985.1). Classification (GTDB taxonomy): domain Bacteria; phylum Bacillota; class Clostridia; order Oscillospirales; family Acutalibacteraceae; genus CAG-177. The sequence continues at coordinate 1,579 of JAZRWZ010000168.1, forward strand.
CTGCGTAACACCGCAGCGCTCCTGCACACGGCTGATTCAGGCCGGTGAGATGATTGCGCTGGAGAATCACAGACCGATGAAGGTGTTGAGCATTTTTAAGGAGAACACCAGTACCGATGCGGGAAACTCCGAAATTCTGGAGGAATTGCATGAAGCCGCACGGATGGCCGACGCCACCATGAGCGTCTATTTTAACGACAGCCCCGCTATTCTGGCGGCCGTTGTGGCGGTAAAGGAAAACGCGGGAATTCTGGTTACCGGCTTCCCCCGTGACAGAAGCACGGGATTCATTACCGAAGTACACGAGCTGGTGCCAAACCTTCCCATTGTGATGCTGGATGACGAAATGAACGAACATCGCATTCTTCCCGACGGCGCGGAGGTACCCGTTCCCATGCCCGAAGGAATCAAAATATAACCGAATAACATCAGTTTGACATAAAAAAGGAGCTGTTCCCCGGAACAACTCCTTTTTGTTTTTCAATTCATGGCCCGCCGGAACATCTCGTTCACCTGCTTTTTGAGCAGGGCGTTGGCAGGGCAGCTCAGGGTGGCATCCTCGCTGAGTAAGTCGGCGGCTGCCGCCCGGGTTTCCCGCAGCACGGCGGTATCCGTCAGCATATCCGCAATTTTCAAATCGGGCAGGCCGTGCTGGCGGGAGCCGAAAAAGTCACCGGGGCCCCGCAGCTTCAAATCCTCATCGGCAATCTTGAAGCCGTCTGTGGTGGTTGCCATGATATGCAAACGCTGACGGGCCTCCTCGTTGCCGGCATCGGAAATAAGAATACAGGTGGATTTATGCTGTCCTCTGCCGATTCTGCCCCGCAGCTGATGAAGCTGAGAAAGGCCGAACCGCTCCGCGTTCTCCACCACCATAATCACGGCATTGGGCACATCTATGCCCACCTCAATCACCGTGGTGGATATCAGCAGCTGAATTTCGCCCTCGGCAAAGGCCTCCATCACCTTTCGCTTTTCATCCGCCTTCATTTTGCCGTAAAGCAGGCCCACGCGAAAGCCCTTGAAGAATCCGTCGGACAGATTGCGGTAAAGCTCCTCGGCCGAAATCAGAGCCTGCTCCTCATCCTCCTCCACAAGGGGACAGACGATATAGCCCTGCCGCCCCTCGCAAAGGTGCTTTTTCACATAGCCGTAAGCACGCTCCCGTTTGGCGGAATCGATGCAGAAGGTATCAATCTTTTGCCGTCCCTTGGGCAGCTCATCCAGCACGCTCACATCCAGGTCGCTGTATACAATCAGGGCAAGGGTGCGGGGAATGGGCGTGGCAGACATGACCAGCGTGTGGGGATATTCCCCTTTTTCACCCAGAGCCGTGCGCTGATTCACACCAAAGCGGTGCTGTTCATCCGTTACCACAAATCCGAGGCGGGCAAAGGATACATCCTTCTGAATAATGGCGTGGGTGCCGATTACAAGCTGACAGCTGCCCTCCGCCAAAGCGGCCTTGATGCGTTTTTTCTCCTTTGCCGGAGTGGAGCCGGTCAGGAGAGCCGCCGTTACACCCGTTTTTCCCAAAAATGCGCACAGGGTGTTGTAGTGCTGCTGCGCCAGCACCTCGGTGGGTGCCATCAAGGCGCTTTGAAAGCCGTTTTGCGCGGCGTTATATATCAGGGCGGCGGCCACGGCGGTTTTGCCGCTGCCCACATCACCCTGCAGCAGGCGGTTCATGGGTGCATTGCCCGCCATGTCACGAACACAGTCCCCTATGGCGCGCTTTTGTGCCCCCGTTAATTCAAAGGGCAAAAGCGCAAAGAAATCCGCCGCGGCATTTTTCGCCATCACACAGGGGGTCACACGGCTGTTTTTGCTTTTTAACCGCATCAGGCCCAGCTGGAGCATCAGCAATTCCTCAAAAATCAACCTGCGCCGCGCTTCGCTGAGCATATCCTCATTGGCGGGGATATGGATGTTGCGAAGGGCATCCTGCCGTGTCATCAGGCAGTACCGCTCCCGCAAAGGCAAAGGCAGGGCATCCTCCACCGTTACGGTTTCCAATGCCATGCGCACCAGTTTTTCAACAGCCTTGGTGTTGAGTCCCTCGGTCTGCGGGTAAATAGGGCGAATCCGCTCCCCGGCCTCCGCCGGCTCAAACACGGGGGAATGCATTTCAAGGTGGTAGCCGTTTCGGGTCACCTTGCCTATAAAAATGTAGTCCTCCCCTTCCCGCAGAGATTCGGCGGCGTATTTGCTGTTAAAAATCGTAATGTCCAGAACCGATTCCCCATCGGTCACTTTGGTCTTGTAAATCGTCATCCCCTTGCGGATGCGGGCCCCGGTGCATGGATAGCATACGGTGGCCTTCAGGCACACGCTCTCGTCCAACGGTGCCCCGGCAATGCTGAGGGGATGACTCTGGTCGGCATAAGCCCGGGGAAACAGCGTGAGCAAATCCCCCACGGTGCAAACGCCCAGCTTACGCAAAAGGGCAGCTCGCTTTTCGCCCACGCCCTTTAAAAAACGGATATCGGTGTTGGGTTCCGTCACGGTTCCCCCCTTTCTTGGCAGAATCGGAAAAAGGCGCCTTACCGGATTCGGTCTGACGCCGTTTTGCCGTTTTTATTTTTTCACGATTTTCCAGGTTTCAATATTGCAGTAAACGTCCCCGTCACAGCAGGCGGCGCCTCCCCGCTCCAGAGCGTTTGTATAGGCGCCGATGGCGGCACGGTAGCACACGGGAATAAAGGGATATTCCTGAGCAAAGGTGTTGATGAAATCCATCAGCTCGCAATCCCCCCGGCGCAGCTGGGTGTAGCGCTCAAAGGACTGTTCCTGCGCCGCCTTTGTCATGCCGTAGTCGCAGGAGCCGCCATAGAATAAATCCGAAATATCCATGTTGGCCGTCAGGCGGATTTCACCCAGATACATATCGTAGCCGTCATTTCTCACCGCTTCCATGTAGGATTCATAATCCAGAATGTTCACAACGGTTTCAATACCGATTTCGGATAAATCCCCGGCAATCATTTTGGCGGTTTCCCGCTTAAAGGCGTTGTCACCGTTCACAAGCAGCGAAAAGCGGCGGCCGTTCAGGTCAAGGCCGCTTTGACTCAAAAGTTCCTCAATCGTCAGGCTTTCGGTCACCACCTCATCCACACTGCCCGCAATGCGGTGCCAGTCGGGGTTAAAGGGCGTGTAAGCCGCCTTGGCGTGGCCCTGATAAGCGGTGGTAACAATATTCTGCCGGTTCAAAGCGCTGTTGATGGCGCGGCGAATCAGGGGCGAATTCAGGTATTCGTTATCGCCGTTGATGCCCAGATACACCAGATTGTTCAGCAGCACATCCACGGTGGAGGCATTCACACGGGTGTAGGAGCCCTCCGTCAATTCATCAAAGCTGAAGCAGGTGTTGCCGATTTCAAGGCTGCTGCCCACGGCGGAAGGGTCTTTGATTTCGGTCAGCTCAATACAGGTCATGTTGGGGGTAAAGCCCTTGCGGTACTGATTCTTCTTGAGCAGCAGCTTGCTCCCCTTCTCAATCACATACCGTCCGGTGCCCAAAGGCATCTCCTCATCGGAGTTTTTCTTCACAATGGGGAAGGTGAGGCAGTTTTTGGCAAAGGTATCGGGCTCCTCCAGATGGAAGATGATATTGTAGGCATTGGTGGTGGATGCGGTACCGAAGCCACGCAGCCGCTCCCCGTAGGCCACGGATTCCTTGGCTTGCTCAAAGGAATAAATCACATCCGCCGCGGTTACGGCGCTGCCGTCGCTGAATTTCACGCCGGTATTAAGCGTAACATTCAGGGTTTCGGCCCCCTCCGCACAGCCCGTGGCAACAACGGGCTTGGCATTGTAGGCAGCATCCAGAGTGAAAAGGCCGTCATACAGCAGCCCCATCAGCCGGATGTTCACCGAGGTTTCCGCCTCAAAGGGATTTAACGAATCGTTTTTTGAATACACAAGCTTTGCCTGCGCCGTTTCGGAAATCGGCTGTGTCACGCTGTCCGCAGGCTTGGTGACGGGCTCCTCCGTACTGTCGCCGCATGCGCAAAGCAGCCCGGCGAGCATGGCCGTTGTTAATAAAATAGCCGTTATTTTTTTAATCATTGCTTTCTCCGATAAGTTTCATTATGATTTCCCGTGCCAGAATGATGCCTGCCGCAGCCGGCACAAAGGCCATGCTGGCGGGAGGGTGGCGGGAGGGATTGTCATCCGACACCGGCGCCGCGGGTTTGACGGGCTGCTCCGGCGACCACACGACCTGCAGGTGTTTGATGTCCCTTGCTTTGAGTTCCCGCCGCATAACGCGGCACAGGGGGCAGCCCTCTGTTTTGCCGATATCCGACACCCGCAATAAAGTGGGGTCAAGCTTGTTGCCCGTGCCCATGCAGCACACAATGGGAATCCCCAATGCCGTGGCACGGCTGATAAGCTCCAGCTTGGCGCTGACGGTGTCTATGGCATCGGCAATGCAGTCGTACTCCGTCAGGTCGACGGCATCCGCGTTTTCGGGCAGATAAAACCGATTGATGACCGTTACACGGCAGGCGGGGTTGATATCCGCTATCCGTGCCTTCACCGCTTCGGTTTTTTGCATGCCCACCGTGGAGTGAAGCGCCTCCAGCTGGCGGTTCAGGTTGGAGGGAGCCACAGCGTCGCTGTCCACCAGAGTCAGGGCACCCACACCGCTGCGGGCCAGCATCTCCGCCGTAAAGGAGCCTACGCCGCCAAGGCCGAACAGAATCACCCGGCTGCGGCGGAGCTTGTCAAGTGCCGCCTCGCCAATCAAAGCGGCGGTGCGGGCAAATTGCTCCTCCATACACATCCCCCTCTCATTTCAAATCGGAATCCTGCGGATTTTTCACACATTCCGCCATTATACCATAATACATATTACACCTTTTCCCCCACCATTGCAAATGAATCTTTTTCGCTATTGTATTTTTTAAGAGAATTGAGTATAATGATTTCGATTTATTATTGCAGTGCAGGCAGCCGGATATCTGCCTGCAGGAAAGGTGTGTCCCGTCACATGAAACTCGGTATTGTAGGTCTTCCCAATGTGGGCAAAAGCACATTGTTCAACGCCATCACCAACGCAGGCGCTCAGTCTGCCAACTACCCCTTCTGCACCATCGAGCCCAATGTGGGTGTTGTGGCCGTGCCCGATGCCCGCCTTGATAAACTGGCCGAAATGTATAACCCCGTAAAATACACCCCCGCCGTGATTGAATTTGTGGATATTGCCGGTTTGGTGCGGGGTGCCTCCAAGGGCGAGGGCTTGGGCAACAAGTTCCTGTCCCACATCCGTGAGGTAGATGCCATCATCCATGTGGTGCGCTGCTTTGAGGACAGCGACATTGTGCATGTGGATGCCACCATTGACCCTGCCCGTGATATTGAAACCATCAATCTGGAGCTGATTTTCTCCGATATCGAAATGGTAGAGCGCCGCATTGACCGTGTGGCAAAGCAGATGAAGGGCGACAAAACACTGGCCGCCGAGTTGGATTTCCTCAAGCGTTTAAAGGACAATCTGGAAAACAACATTCCCGCCCGCAACATGGACTGCAGCGAAGCCGAGCAGGCATGGATGGCCGAGATTGCCCTGCTCACCGCCAAGCCCGTTATCTATGCCTGCAACATGAGTGAGGGTGACTTTGCCGGCGGCCTTGAGGACAATCCCCATTACTGCGCCGTAAAGGATATTGCCGGGGCAGAGGGCTCCGAGGTGCTTCCTATCTGCGCGGAGCTGGAGGCCGAAATCGCCTCCCTTGACAAAGAGGAAAAAGAGATGTTCCTTGCCGATTTGGGCATTGAGCAGGGCGGCCTTGACCGTCTGGTACAAAAGAGCTACTCCCTGCTTGGTCTTATCTCCTTCCTCACTGCAGGCCAGCCCGAGGTCAGAGCATGGACAATCAAAAAGGGCACCAAGGCCCCTCAGGCGGCAGGCAAAATCCACTCCGACTTTGAGCGCGGCTTCATCCGTGCCGAGGTTATCGCCTACGAGGACCTGATTGCCATCGGTTCCCTGAGTGCTGCCAAAGAAAAGGGCATGGTACGCAGCGAGGGCAAGGAATATGTGATGAATGACGGTGACGTGGTGCTGTTCCGCTTTAACGTGTAAAGTCTTTTTTCCTGCCGGATTGTCAAAAATACACAAACTTCACCGCTTGCGCTTTGACGGCTTTTGGAATACAAGCCGAATTTTCGCAAGCGGTCTTTTTCTGCGGTTTTTGGCGTTGACGAAAGCCTTTTTTGTGCTATAATGGGAGAGGTTTAAAGTGAAATACTATTTTGTGTAGGAGATAAATATCATGTTCGTAAAAGACGTTGTTGTTCAGAATCAGGTTGGCCTTCATGCCCGCCCCGCAACCTTCTTCATTCAGAAAGCAAACGAGTTCAAATCCACCATCTGGATTGATAAAGACGAGCGCAAAGTCAACGGCAAAAGCCTTCTGGGCGTTCTCTCCCTGGGTATCGTGGGCGGCACCCAGATTCGTATTGCGGCCAACGGCCCCGATGAGGAAGAAGCCGTTACCGAGCTTGTTCGTTTGATTGATTCCGGCTTTGCCGACTGATTATCCCTGTCACAGCAGCGGGCGACATACAACTGTCGCCCGTTTTCTATTCCATCCGGTGAAATGAGGTGAGAGCATGACTCTGCAGGAGCTGCGAAAAAAGGCAATGAGCCTTCCCCTGACCCCCGGCGTGTATCTGATGAAAAACAAAAGCGGTGAAATCATCTATGTGGGCAAAGCCAAGGCGCTGAAAAACCGCGTGAGCCAGTATTTCGGCTCTCCCCACAACCACACCGTCAAGGTGCGCCGGATGGTGGAAAACGTTTTTGACTTTGACTATATCATGACCGACAGCGAGTTTGAGGCGCTGGTGCTGGAGTGCAGCCTTATCAAACAGCACAGCCCCAAATATAACATTCTGCTGAAGGATGACAAGGGCTACCACTACATCAAGGTGACCCCGGGCCCGTGGAGCAACCTTTATGCCGTCAAGCAAAAGGTGAATGACGGCTCCTATTATATCGGCCCCTACACGGGTGCTTTCTCCGTAAACAATGCGGTGGATGAGGCCAAAAAGCTGTTCATGCTGCCCCAGTGCAATAAGCAGTTCCCCCGGGATTGCGGCAAAGGCCGCCCCTGCCTGAATCACGCCATCGGCCGGTGCTGTGCCCCCTGCACGGGCAAGGTGCCTCAGCAGCAATACAGCGAGGCCGTGGAGCAGGCCGTTTCCTTTATTATCAACGGCTCCGCCCCCGTGATTGAGGAACTGACCGAAAAAATGGAAAAGGCCGCCGAGAATCTGGAATTCGAAAAGGCCGCCAGGCTGCGCGACCGCATCCGTGCCATTCAGAAGGTGGGGGAAAAGCAGAAGGTGGTTTCCGCCGCTGTCAAAGAGCAGGATGTATTTGCCATTGTGGGCGCCGCCGACGGTGACACAAGCGCCAAGGCCTGCCTGTCCGTGCTTCGTTTTTCCGACAGCAAGCTGTATGACAGCGAGCATTTTATTATTGATATGCCCGAGGATTTGCCTCAGGCCCGCCACGAGCTGCTGCGGGATTACTACGCCATGCGCCCGCAGATTCCTCCCCGCATCGAGATAGACGGCGACATGGTCGACACCCCGCTCATGGAGCAGTGGCTCACCTCCCTGAGGGGCAAAAAAGTGAGTATTGTGTGCCCGCAAAAGGGCGAGCAGAAAAAGCTGGTGGAGATGTGTCGCAGCAACGCCGCCCAAAAACTGGCTCTGTATTTGGGAAAGGCGGGCAAAACCACCGCCGCGCTGGATGAGCTGGGTACTCTGCTTGGCATGAAAACGCCCCCGGATTACATTGAATCCTACGATATTTCCCACACCGCCGGCAGCGATAATGTGGCCGGTATGGTGGTGTTCCGCTCCGGTGTTCCCTACAAAAAAGCCTACCGCCGCTTTGCCATCAAGGGCTTTACGGGGCAGGATGACTACGCCTCCATGGCGGAGGTCATGGAGCGCCGGTTGGAGCGATATGAAGCCGAAAAAGACAGCGGCGAGGGCTTCGGCCGCCTGCCAGACCTGATTCTGCTGGACGGCGGTCAGGGGCAGGTAAACGCCGTGAAAGCCGTTATGGTGCGGCACGGAATTGATATTCCTCTGTTCGGCATGGTGAAGGACAGCCACCACCGCACCCGCGCCATTGCCGCCGACGGGGGCGAGATTTCCCTCACCTCCAAACGGGCAGCCTTCACCCTTGTGGGTACCATTCAGGAGGAGGTTCACCGCTCCGCCATCGGCTACCACCGCCAAAAGCACGGCAAAAACGCCCTGACCTCCGCCCTCACGGGCATTGAGGGCATCGGCCCCGCCCGCGCCTCGGCACTGCTTCGGCAGTTCAAAACCCTGAAAGCCGTTTCCGAGGCATCCGTGGAGGAATTGGCCGCCGTAAAGGGCATGAATAAAAACGCCGCTTTGGCGATTAAAAAGGCTTTTTCAGCCGAATAATTATTATGAGCAAGGGGATTTTACGCCATTTATCTTGACAAGTGGCACCAAAAAATGCCATAATAAATTGATTATGGGCAAGAGGTGAAAGCAGTGAGAGTCATTACCGGTTCGGCAAGAGGCCGCAATCTTCGCACCCTGGAGGGTGAAAATGTTCGCCCCACCACCGACCGTGTGAAAGAGGCCATCTTCAGCATTATCCAATTTGAGATTGAGGGCAGGCGTGTGCTGGATTTATTCGCAGGCTCCGGTCAGTTGGGTATTGAGGCACTCAGCCGCGGCGCGGCGGAGGCCACCTTTGTGGATGCAGACAAAAACGCTTTGGCCTGTGTAAAAGAGAATCTGGCCAAAACCGAGCTTTCCGCTCATGCCTCTCCCGTGCAAACCGATGCCTTTTCATTTTTAAAGATGACAGCCAAGCAGTTTGACCTTGTTTTTCTTGACCCGCCCTACGGCACCGGTCTGCTGCAAAAGGCCGTTCTCGGTTTAAGCGATTGCGTGGCCCCCGGCGGCCTTGTAATCTGCGAAAGCCCCTACGGTGAGGAATTGCCCGCCGAGGCCGGTGAACTGCAGAAATACCGCACCTACAAATACGGTAAAATCGCCGTAACCACCTACCGCAAAAATGCCTGACAAATAAAGCGCCGGCTTTTCCGTTTTGCCAATGCCGGCAATCATATCCACACTACCGTTTGCT
>JAZRWZ010000169.1:0-24870 GCA_045599985.1 Acutalibacteraceae bacterium
GGAGGTGGAGCGGCAATACAGTGAGGCCATCCGGCAGGGGGACAGAGGCAATGAGGTGCGGATTATTCAGTATTATTTGAAATTCATTGCCGATTTTGACGATGCCATTCCCACATTGGATGCGGACGGTATTTTCGGCCCCGCCACACTGCGCACGGTTACGGCATTCCAAAAGCAATACGGTCTGACGGCGGACGGCATTGTGGGCCGCGCCACATGGAATGCCATCAATAATGTTTACAGAAGCATGCTGAACAGCCTGCCTGCGGTGTATGCCACAGCGGCTTATCCCGGCTATGTATTAACAACGGGGGCCTCCGGCGCCCCGGTGCGTCAGCTGCAAACCATGCTGCGCACCATTGCCGCCAAAACCGGTGCCATCCCCACTATTACCGTGGACGGGGTGTTCGGCCCTGCCACGCAAAGGGCGGTTTCCGCCTTTCAGCAGCGGGCCAATCTGGCGGTAACGGGGGCGGTAGGGCCCGTAACGTGGAATGACATTGTGCGGGAATATAACCGGTATATGTAAGCAAAAAGCGGCCAAAATAAGGGGGAGAACAAAAACGGAGGACGGTATGAATCAAAACGAGGCAACAGCGGATTACGGGGCAACGGCGGCACGGTTCAACGAAATGCTGCGGGTGCAAAACAGCTTTGATATGGTGTCACGGCAGGTATGCCCCAAGGGCAGGCAGGTCACGCTTTGGTTTGTGGATGGGCTGTGTCGGGGCGAGAATACGGAAAAAATCGTGTCTGCCATGAACAATGCGGCAGGGGAGGCCGCCACGGCGGAAGCCTTTGCCGCAGCCTTTGTCACCTTTTCGGAGGTGCGGGTGGTCACCGACCTGAACGAAGGGGTAAAGGGTGTTCTGGAGGGGGCAGCGGCCCTGCTGGTGAACGGGCTGACGGGTCTGATTCTGGTGGATTTGCGCATTGCCCCCGTGCGGGGTGTGGATGAGCCCCAAAGCGACCGCGTGCTGCGGGGCCCCCACGACGGCTTTGTGGAATCCCTTGCGGTGAATGCCGCCCTCATCAGGCGGCGCATAAGGGTGCCGGAGCTTACCATGGAGCTCTGGCACATCGGTGAAATCTCCCAAAGTGATGTGGTGCTTTGTTATCTGGAAAACACCGTGAAGCAGCGGGATTTGAAAATTCTGAAAAGCAAGCTGAAGGGAATCCGGGTGGACAGCCTCACCATGAATCAGCAAAGTCTGCTGGAGTGCCTGACGGGTAAGCAGTATTACAATCCCTTCCCCAAGGTGCGCTACACGGAGCGGCCGGATTGCGCTGCCGCCGCCGTGCTGGAGGGGGGCATTGTGATTATGATGGAGAACACCCCCGTCACCATGCTCATCCCCACGGGCCTGTTTGATTTTTTGCAGGATACCAACGATTTTTATCTGTTGCCCTTTGTGGGCACCTATATCCGCCTTGTGCGGGTGGCCATCATTCTGCTCACCCTTTTGCTGATTCCCTGCTGGTATCTGTTGGTGAGCAATCCCCAATGGATTCCGCCGGGGCTGGATTTTCTGCGGATTGAGGAGCCGAACACCGTGCCGGTTTTTGCCCAGCTGATAATTGTGGAAATGGTGGTGGATGCGTTGAAACTGGCCTCCATCAACACCCCCTCCGCTTTGAACAATTCCTTCAGCGTGCTTGGAGCACTGGTATTGGGTGAATTTGCCGTGTCCTCCGGCTGGTTTGTGCCGGAGGTGGTGCTGTATATGGCCTTTGTTGCGGTTACGGATTTTGCCCAACCCAATGTGGAATTCGGCTATACCATCAAGCTGCAGCGGATTATGCTGCTGGTGCTCATACGCCTTTTCTCCCTGTGGGGCTTGGCGGCGGGGCTGATTGTGATTATTGTTTCGGTGCTCACGGCCCGCACCGTGACGGAGCGCTGTTACCTTTACCCCCTGATTCCGTTTGACGGTAAAAAGCTGCTGAGTCTGTTTATCCGCCAATCGGTGCAGGCAAAGCAAAAAACAGGCAAGCACATAAACGAGGAAATGCCACGGGGCTGAAAATACGAAAAACAAAAAGAGCGATGCCGTATCTCCAAAAGGGAAGAACCGGCATCGCTTTTTGACTTTTTAGAGAAGAAATGAATTATTGCAGAGAGGCTCTTTCGATTTGTTTGCCGTATTTTTCCGTCAGTTCCCGGGCCAGGGCAACGGTGTCGGCCTCGGTGGGAGCCTCGGGGGAAACGGTGGAGAGCCAGTTTTTCTCAAACTTTTCGTAGTTGCGGTAGAATTTGCTGCCGCCGTAAACATTGCGTTCATTGATTTGCTTGCGGGTTTCGGTGCGGAAGTGCTTTTTCTTAAAGAAGATGGCAAGCTGTTCAAAATAGGAATGCCACCGGGCTGCGTAATAGCTGTTGACAAGGCCGCCCCATTCCTTCCACGCATAATCGTATAATACGGGGCTGTTAACGGGACCCCACAGCGTGACCTGGGTTAATAAATTCAGCTCAAAATTCTGCTTGTCTTTATCGGTAAAGGCGCAGGCGGAGGCCGCCTTCAGCTGCTCGTGCAAAGTCAGCTCGGGCACGGATTGAAGCAGGGCATCCATCTCCTCCGCAATCTTCAGAAACAGGTTGGTGGAGCGCTCAAAGCTGTTGACATCCTTGGCGTGATAGGCGTTCATGATGTCGCCGTAAAGGTCGTTGATGCGGTTGGAAAGCACCTGCCTTGTAATGTCGCACACATCAAAGCGGTAGCCTGCCGTGTCGGCATTTCCGGCTTCCAGCAGCAGGTTTGCCGCCTGCAGCAGGGCGGCGTTGTCATAGGGCAGATGCAGGGAATCCCCGGGGGCGGCGTGGCGCAGCTCGGTAGTGGGGCGTGCCGCTAAAACGGAGCCGAGGGGGGTATCGCCGGTGTTTTCACCGTAGCAGGTGTCAATCAGCAGGGCAAGGGCTTTTACAAGGCATTCTTCATTGCTGCCGTAGCGGCGGCGGGCGTAATCCGCCAGCCAAAGGTCAAGGTCAACGGCTGCGCTTTGCGTCATCATGTGGAGGGCCAACTCGTCATAAAGGGGATTCTGATTCACACCCTGAGGGAACAGACCCACACCCTTGCAGTTTTCGCAGGCTTCCTTTGCCTCAAGGTAGGGGTTGGCGGCCAGTGCGCGGATATCACCCTGCAGCATGCTGCGGTCATTGAAGTTATACACGCGGCCGAGTAAGAAGTCGTGGCCCCAGAAGCCATCGGTCTTTTTGTAAAGCTTTCCGTTCAAATCCAGCATCAGCAGGCTGCCTGCGGGCACGGCCTTTACCATCTGCTCATAGAGGGAATCCGAACGCATGACCCAAACGCCCTCGGAATCAAATTCGTGAATAAATTTATCAAAGGCTCTGCCGCAGTTCCACAAAAAATCCTTGGCCTTGGAGGTGGGCTTGGTATCGTAAAACAGATTGCAGATGTAGTAGTGGTAGGCACCGAACAGCTGGCGCTGCTTCTCCATCAGGGCAAGGCCGAATTTGCGGAAGATGGGGTCGGTGGGCTCCAGCACATAGGTGGCGGGGAAGCCCTGCCAGGCGGGCAGCAGGCGGATTTTCGCCGTGCGGAACAGACGGCTGACGGAGCGGGGCACCGTGCCGTTAAAGGCGGGCTGAATGGGGGTCATTCCCAATTCCACCTCGCGGTGAATGATTTGCTGGCCAAGCTTTAAGCGGGCATCCACATATGCTTTGTCGCACAGGGGGAAATAAGCGGTGATATTGCCTAAAAGCTGCTGAGGCCAGAAGGCGGGGCCGGTCAGATAATTCAGGGCGGCAGGCTCGGTATACTTGAATTCGCGCATGGTGTAGAACCACACGGCCTCGGAGCCCACAACCGCCAGAGGCATATTGATGCCGTTCATGGCCATAAAGTCGATTTCACGCTCCCAGCGCTCCCAATCCCAGAAGGCGCAGGAGTTGCCGAAGGCTTCATAGCTCAGAAAGGCCCGCTTTTCCTGCTCAATCACATGGTGCACCTCGGCGGTGGGCAGGGGTGCCTCGGTGATGGGGGGAATGCCGTTATTGCCGCAGTGGGAAAGGCTCACCCCGCAGTAATCCTTCAGGTAGCGGTAATAAGCCATGGCCTGGCTGATTTTGCAGTCGCCGCCCAACACGATTTTATTCCCCCGGGCGGAGAGGTGATAAACGGATTTTCCGTTTTCTTTTTCGATGGTTTCCAACACAAAAGCCTTGGCAATATCGGGGGTGTTGCGTTTAATCAAGTCAAGCATACGGTATCGGCCTTTCTGCAATGATTTGGGATTATTTTTTCTGATTCGGATAATTATTTCGGAAAAATAAGCTTATGGGATTATTTTTTCGGAGCGGTTTTGCGGTCCGGCAGAAGCAGGCTGCTTCCGCCCGCACCGGAAATGTTACAGAGCCATTATAACACAGAGCAGCGATAAAATCACCTTATTTTTTAGAAAAAGTATTACCCTTCACAGCCTGTTCACAAAAATGGTGTATAACGGCCTTGCAAACATGTACAAATTTGTGAAATCAGGCAGAAAAGCCCTTTACAGAAGGGCAAAAATACAGTATTATCTAATGTAGGTTATTTTACCGATTCTGATTATCGAGGTGTTTTCCATGCAAACTGTATACAAGCGTATCCTGCTGAAACTCAGCGGCGAGGTTCTCGGCGGTGAGAAGGGTACGGGCTTTGACTTTGACACATTGGATTCTATCTGTAAGGCCGTAAAAAGCGTTCACGACATGGGCGTTGAGGTTGGCCTTGTGGTGGGCGGCGGCAACTTCTGGCGCGGCCGTTCCGGCGGCAGCATGAACCGTGCCAGAGCAGACCATATCGGTATGCTCGCCACGGTTATGAACTCCATCATGCTGGAGGAAACGCTGATTGGTCTCGGTGTTCCCGCCACGGCACAAACCGCCGTGCCCATGCTGAGCATTGCCGAGCCCTATTCCCAGCGTGAGGCCGTAAGAAGGCTCAGCAACGGTGAAGTGGTTATCTTCGGCTGCGGCACCGGCAGCCCCTTCTTCACTACCGACACCTGCGCCGCTTTACGGGCAGCCGAAATCGGTGCCGACATCATCTTTAAGGCCACCAATGTGGACGGTGTTTATGACAAGGACCCCAACAAGTTTGACGATGCCGTTAAATTTGATGTGATTACCCACAGCGAAGTGCTGGCAAAGAACCTGAAGGTCATGGATGCAACGGCAGCTTCTCTCTGCCGTGACAATAAACTTCCGATTCTTGTTTTCAACCTGACCGACCCGCAGAATATCGTGAAGGCCGTGTGCGGTGAAAACATCGGAACAATCGTTAAGGAGGGCTAATTAATGGAAACCGTATTTGCAAGCGTAAAAGAAAAAATGACCAAAACCGTGGATGCTTTAAACAGAGAATATGCCGCCATTCGCGCCGGCCGCGCCAACCCCGCCGTGCTCGATAAAATCAAAGTGGATTACTACGGCACTCCCACTCCTATCAATCAGATGGCTGCCGTTTCCGTGGCAGAGGCCAGAATCCTCACCATTCAGCCTTGGGATGTTTCCACTCTTCACCCCATCGAGAAGGCAATCCTTGCCTCCGATATCGGCATCAATCCCCAAAATGACGGCCGTGTGATCCGCCTGATGTTCCCCCAGCCCACCGAGGAAAGACGCCGCGAGCTGGTTAAGGATGTGAAGCGCATGGCAGAGGAATCCCGTGTTGCCATCCGTTCCATCCGCCGTGACGGTATCGATAAAATCAAAAAGATGGAAAAGGCCTCCGAAATCACTGAGGACGACCTGAAGGACGGCGAGAAGAAACTGCAGGATTTCACCGATGAATACATCAAGAAGGTTGATGTCTGCGCAGCCGACAAAGAAAAGGAAATCATGTCTGTCTGATTTTTCGGTTACTAACGAGGGGCGGGGTGGCTTGGCACGATATGGTTTTGACGCCATATTTTTGTCTTCATCTCGCCCCCTCACACACAGAATACAGAAAGAGCACGGCAGTTTTCCCTTTGGGGAATGGCCGTGAGCAGGTAATCCCATGGATGCTGAATTAAAGAGTAAACTGGTTCTGCCCCGCCACATCGGCATTATTATGGACGGCAACGGCCGTTGGGCCAAAAGCCGCGGGCTTGAGAGAACCGAGGGCCACAAGGTGGGGGCCGAAACCTTCCGCCGCATTTGCGACTATGCCTCCGACCTGGGAATTGAGGCGCTGACCTTTTACGCCTTTTCCACCGAGAACTGGAAACGGCCCGAATACGAGGTACACGCCATTATGGATTTGTTCCGTGATTTCCTGAAGGAAGCGCAGGAACGCATCCTTGAAAACGAAGAAAAAGGCTACCAGATCCGCTTTATCGGTGACCGCCGTGCGCTGGATGAGGATATTATAGCCTTATTTGACCAATGCGAAAAAGACTCCGCAGGCAAAAACAAAACCATTGTGAATGTGGCCGTGAACTACGGCGGCAGGGCAGAGATTGCCCACAGTGTGCGCGCCATTGCGGAAAAGGTGAAAAACGGCGAAATCGACCCGTCACAGATTGAGGAGGATACTATATCCGCCTATCTTTACACGGCCGGTGAGCCGGAGCCCGATTTGATTATTCGCCCGGGCGGCGAAAGCCGTATTTCCAACTTCCTCATCTGGCAGAGCGCCTATGCGGAATTCTGGTTTACGGATACCTTATGGCCGGACTTTACCCCCGATGATTTAGACCGTGCCATTGTTGATTTTTGCAAACGAAACCGCAGATTCGGTGCGGTTTAACATACAGGAAATTCTCAATACAGAATAATCAAGTAAAGGTGACCCACTATGAAAACAAGAATTATCACAGGTGTCAGCGGTGCGCTGGTTGCCATTTCGCTTCTGGTATTTATGCAGTACCCCTGCACCATCAGCACGGTGCTTGCGTTTTTTGCCGCCCTTTCCGTGCATGAAATCATGCATGTAATCGGCTGCAAAAACAAGGTGATTACCGTTATCGGTATGGTATTTGCCGGGGCGGCATGTATCTTCCGGGATGTGTATGACTATGTGATTTTCCACACCCAAAGCACCTTCTTCGATACCGTACATATTCCGCTGTGGATCGTGCTTGCCGTATACACCATGCTCATTATGGTGATTATGCTCAAGATGTATGAGAAAACCAGATTTCAGGATGCCGCCATGCTGATTTTTGCCTCCATGGGCTGCGGCTTCGGTTACTCCTCCCTGATGTGGGTGCGCGATATCGACCACTTCTTCCCCAATTACTTCCAGCAGTCCCACGGCCTTTTCATTGTGCTCATTACCCTGTTCAGTGCCTGGGTCAGCGATACCTTCGCTTACTTTATCGGGCGCAAGTTCGGTAAGCACAGATTGGCCCCCGTCATCAGCCCCAAAAAGAGCATTGAGGGCGCTGTTGCCGGTGTGATGGGCACCGAGCTTGTCTCCATCATCGCCTATTTTGTGGCAAACCGCTATTTTGACCGCTTCCCCGACACTCTCTCCGTCTGGAAGGTTGCCATCGGTGTATGTGTTGCGGTTGTGATGGGCATGTGCGGCGACCTTTCCGCCTCCGTCATCAAGCGCAATTTCGGTGCCAAGGATTACGGCACCTTCTTCCCCGGCCACGGCGGCGCTATGGACAGATTCGACAGCTACCTGTTTGCCATGCCCTCCGTTGCCATTATGATTGCTCTGGTTATGAATTTTGTTGCCTAATTTAATAGGAACTCGATAAAAAAGGGCGGCGGGTCCGTTGAGGGTTCGGCCCCTTTTTTGTCTGTGAGGGAATGTGTAATGAAAAAACTTGCCATTTTAGGTTCCACCGGCTCCATCGGTACCCAGGCTCTGGAGGTTGCCGCTTTCGGGGGTTGGGAAGTAACGGCCCTTGCGGCCAACAGCAATATCGAGCTGCTGGAGCAGCAGATTCGTCAGTTTAAACCGAAAATTGCCGCCGTGGCAGATGAAAAGGCGGCAGCCGCGTTAAAAATCAAGGTTGCCGATACCGCCACACGGGTGGAGAGCGGCACGCAAGGTGTCTGCCTCTGTGCCGGGGCGGGTGCCGATATTGTGCTCAATGCCGTGGTCGGCATTGCCGGGTTGGCCCCCACCGTGGCCGCCATTCAGTCGGGAGCTGTTCTGGCTCTTGCCAACAAGGAATCCCTTGTGACCGGCGGCGAGCTTGTTATGAAGACCGCCCGTGAACGGGGTGTTCCCGTTCTGCCGGTAGACAGTGAGCATTCCGCCATTTTTCAATCCCTGCAGGGCTGTACCGATAAAAAGGAAGTCAAGCGGCTGATTCTTACAGCCTCGGGCGGCCCCTTCTTCGGCAAAACAAAGGCGGAGCTTGAAAATGTGACGGTGGCCGAGGCACTCAATCACCCCAACTGGAGCATGGGTGCCAAAATCACGGTGGATTCCGCCACCATGATGAACAAGGGCCTGGAGCTGATTGAGGCCCGCTGGCTGTTTGACGTGAAGCCGGAGGATATCGATATTCTGGTGCACCGCCAGAGTGTGGTGCATTCGCTGGTGGAATACTGCGACAATTCGGTGATTGCGCAGCTGGGCGTGCCGGATATGCGCATTCCCATCCAGTATGCGCTGACTTACCCTGCCAGAGTGGTCAGCCCCGTGCGTCAGCTTCGGCTGGAGGAATATGCCACCCTTACTTTCTCCCTGCCGGATTATGACACCTTTCCCTGCATAAACTTAAGTAAACGGGCCATTCAGGCCGGGGGCTTGTACCCCGCCGCCCTCAACGGCGCCAACGAGATGGCCAATGCGCTGTTTCGCAAAGGCGAGCTGCGTTTCCCCGAAATCGCGGAAACGGTGGCCTATGTGCTGGACAGCTTTTCACCCATGGGCTGCAGCAGCCTGAACGATATTTTTGAAGCCGACAAAGCGGCAAGGAGCCTTGCCGCCGCTTACCGGCGAAAGGGGTAATTATGAAAATCACAGCGCTGATGACCGCGTCGGGTGTTTTCAGCAAAGCAGGCGCGATTCTGATTGCGATTCTGTTTTTCGGTTTGCTTGTGATGGCGCATGAGGCGGGTCACTTTTTGTTTGCCAAGCTGTTCGGCGTGAAGGTGAACGAATTCGCCTTTGGCATGGGGCCCACTCTGTTTTCCCGAAAAAAAGGCGAAACCAAATATGCCGTGCATCTGTTCCCCATCGGCGGCTTTGTGAGCATGGAGGGGGAAGAGGAGGATTGCGAGGGCGAACGGGCCTTCTGCAACAAGCCCGCGTGGCAGCGCTTCATCATTGTGGCGGCGGGTGCCACGGTCAACCTGATTATGGGCTTTCTGATTGTGCTGGTGATGCTGGCTGTTACCACCAAGCCGGATGAGGGCATCGGCACCACCGAGATTCTGCAGTTCCGCGAGGGAGCGGTCAGCTCCGCCTCTTTGCAGGAGGGGGATGTTATCAAAAAAATCGGGAATAAGCATGTGTTCTCGGTTTATGATGTGAGCTACCTGATGAGCCGCGACAGCGACGGGGTTATGGATATTACCGTAAAGCGCGGCGGCGAAACCGTTGCCTTAAAGGATGTCACCTTCCAGAGCATGAAGGGGAAGGACGGCACCAATACCATCATTTATGACTTTATTCTGCGCGGCGTCAACGTGAATTTTCTCAACGTTGTGCGCTACGGCTTTGACGAAACCGTTACCATGGGCCGCATGGTGTGGCTGAGTTTTTACGATTTGGTAACGGGGCAGTACGGGCTCAGCGATTTGTCGGGGCCCATCGGCACCGTGGCCTATGTGGCCGAGGCGGCGGATGTTACCGACGAAAACTGGGATTTAAGCTATGTGCTGCTGATTATGGCGCTGATTTCCGTTAATATCGGCCTGTTCAATCTGTTTCCCATCCCCGCGCTGGATGGCGGCAGGCTGTTCTTTATCCTGATTGAGATGGTGTTCCGCAAGCCCGTGCCGCAAAAATATGAGCGGTGGGTTCACGCGGCAGGCATGGTGCTGCTGCTGGGCTTTATGGCTGTGGTATCCTTAAGCGATATTCTGAAGTTGATAAGAGGCGAGTTCTGATTGCCGTCGGTGCTTGCCGAAAGGGGAGGTAATGCAGTTGGAACGCAGATTGACAAGAAAAGTCAAGGTAGGCAACCTTTATATAGGCGGCGACGCTCCCGTAACGGTGCAATCCATGCTCAACCGCCCTGCATCGGATATTGAGGGCAGTGTGGCTCAGGCCAAAGCATTGGAGGCGGCAGGCTGTCAGATTATCCGCGCCGCCGTGCCCGATATGGCGGCGGTTAAACTGATTGCCGCCCTGAAAGAGGCAGTGGCCGTGCCGGTGGTTGCCGATATCCATTTTGATTACCGTCTGGCGCTGGAGTGTGCCGCCGCGGGTGTGGATAAAATCCGCATCAACCCCGGCAACATCGGTGCAGCGGAGCGGGTAAAGGCCGTGGCCAACACCTGCGCCGCCGGGAATATTCCCATCCGCATCGGTGTAAATTCCGGCTCCGTGGAGCGGGAGCTGCTTGCCAAATACGGCGGCCCCACAGCGGCCGCGCTGACCGAAAGCGCCCTGAACCACGCCGCGCTGCTGGAACGCTATGATTTTTACGATACGGTTATTTCCATCAAGTCCTCCGATGTGGAAACCATGATTCAGGCCTATAAGATGGTGGCGGAGCGGTGCGATTATCCCCTGCATCTGGGCGTAACGGAGGCGGGAACAACCCGCATGGCGCTGATAAAATCGAGCATCGGCATCGGCTCCCTGCTGGCGGAAGGCATCGGTGACACCATTCGTGTTTCCATGACGGCGGACCCGGTGGAGGAAGTGCGCGCCGGGCTGGATATTTTAAAGGCCATGCGCCTCAAAAAAGATTGCCCGCAGATTGTGTCCTGCCCCACCTGCGGCAGAACTAAAATTGATTTGATAGGCCTTGCCAATGAGGTGGAGGCCCGTTTGGCCGCCTGCCGTAAGCCCATCAAGGTGGCGGTCATGGGCTGTGCCGTGAACGGCCCCGGGGAAGCACGGGAGGCGGATATCGGCATTGCCGGGGGCGACGGCTGCGCCCTGTTATTCAAGAAAGGTGAGATTCTGCGCAAGGTGCCCGAGGCACTTGCCGTAGAGGAATTGATGAAAGAGATTGACCGTTTGGAGATAGTATGAAAGACAGAGATTTACTTGGATTCATCGGTAAATTGATAGAGGCCTCCCTGCGCACCGATTTTGAAGGCGCGATGGTTCAAAGCATTGAACTGCGGGAGGACAGGCTTCTGTTGATTACCGCCGAATTTCCCCGTTTTGTGGGCTACCGCAAGGTGAAAAAGGCCGCCCACCAGATTCGTGTGAATCTGGGAATAGACGATGTGGTCATTCACGAGCGCTACGCTCCCGAACTGCTTACGGAGGAATGTATTCCCGATTTTACCGCCGCTCTGCGTGATTTAAAGGCCGCCTCCAACGGTTTTCTGGAGGGGGCTCCCGCCACCTTTGACGGGCAGAATCTGGTGTATCACCCCACAAGCGGTGTGGATATTCTGCAGCAGATTGAGGCTGCTCCCTGCCTGGAGCGCTACATTGCCGAAACCTTCGGCGTGCGGGTCACCGTCAGCTTTGAGGGTGATTCCGGCACGGTGAGCGTGGATTCCCCCGAATACATCAAAATGCAGAACGCCGCCGTGGACCCCATCAATTTTACATCTGCCGAGGATTTGGCCGAGAAAAAGCCTCAGCGGGAATACCCCGATTTGCCGCTGAGCTATCATCGGGCCAATGCGATTTACGGCAATAAGATAAAAACCAAGCCCAAGCCCATCTGCGAGATTGACCCTATGGACGGCAACGTGGTGGTGTGGGGCGATGTGTTTAACGTGGATGTGCGCGAGACCCGCGACGGCACCCGCAACATCATTGTGTTTAACGTGACGGATTACACGGGCTCCTACACCGTGAAGATTTTTGAATTGAAGGAAAACTGCAAGGATATCGTGGGCGCGCTGAAGGACGGAGTAACCGTTGTGGTGCGCGGCCATGTGGCGCAGGATAACTTTATTCACGACAACGTGATTATGGCCCGTGCCGTTATGACGGCGGATAAACTGGCCGAAAAAGACGAAGAGCCCGAAAAGCGTGTGGAATTACATATGCACACCAGCATGTCCGCCATGGACGGCATCACCTCCGCCGAAAAACTGGTGAAGCGTGCCATCAGCTGGGGGCACCGTGCGGTTGCCATTACCGACCACGGCGTGTGTCAGGCCTTCCCCGAGGCCCGCAATGCGGCAGGGAATAAGATTAAGGTCGTTTACGGCATCGAAGGCTACTATGTGGACGACAGCGTAAAGATTTTTAACGGTGACCGCAATATCAGCCTTGACGGTGAGTTTGTGGTGTTTGATGTGGAAACCACGGGCCTGCGCACCGGCTATGACCGGCTCACCGAAATCGGTGCCGTGCGTTTTGTGGACGGTATGGAGAAGGACAGCTTCTCGATTTTTGTCAATCCCGAGCGCCCCATTCCCGAGCGGATTACCGAACTGACGGGCATCACCGACCAGATGGTAGCCAATGCGCCCAAGGAAGGGGAGGCCGTGCGCCGCTTTCTGGAATTTTGCGGCGATGCGGTGCTGGTGGCCCACAATGCGGAGTTTGATACCTCCTGCCTGAAGGCGGCCTGCGCCCGCAACGGTATTGCCTACAACCTTTCCCACGTGGATACGCTGATTATGGCGCACTCCCTTGTGGATGACGTGAAGAACTATAAGCTGGATACCATTTCCAATTACTTTAAACTGCCCAAATTCAACCACCACCGTGCCGATGACGATGCCAGAGCGCTGGAACGCATCTTTGTGGAGCTGATAAAGCTTGCCAGGGCACAGGGTGCCGAAACCACGGCGGATTTGAACACCAAGCTCAAGGGAGCCAACCCCAAAAAGCTGCCCTCCCGTCATATCATCATCATTGCCAAAAACACCGTTGGCCTGAAGAATATGTACAAGCTGGTTACCAAATCCAATCTGGAATATTTTTATCGCAACCCCCGCATTCCCCGCAGTGAGCTGATTGCTCACCGTGAGGGCCTGATTGTGGGCAGCGCCTGCGAGGCAGGGGAACTCTATCAGGCTGTGCTGGAGGGGAAACCCGAGGAGCGGCTGCTGGAGATTGCGGATTTTTACGATTATCTGGAGATTCAGCCCTCCGGCAACAATATGTTCATGGTGCGTAACGGCACTTTGGACGGTGTGCAGGATATTGAGGAGCTGAACAAGGCCATCATCCATCTGGCAGACCGTTTGGGCAAACCCGTTGTGGCTACCTGCGACGTGCATTTTATGGATAAGGATGATGCCGTTTACCGCGAAATCATTATGGCGGGGCAGGGGTTCACCGATGCCTCCGACCAGGCGCCTCTCTATTTCCGCAAAACGGCGGATATGCTCCGGGAATTCAGCTATCTCGACGAAAAAACCGCCCGCGAGGTGGTTATCGAGAACCCCAATAAGATTGCCGATATGTGCGAAATCCTCAAGCCCTTCCCCGACGGCACCTTCCCGCCCGACATTCCCGGCTCCGACCAGACCCTGACCGACATCTGCTTTGAGCGCATGAAGGCTCACTTCGGCGACCCGCTGCCCGAGCTGGTGGAAAAGCGGCTGAACAAGGAGCTGGAATCCATCATCAAGCACGGCTTTGCCGTTCTGTATATGATTGCCCAAAAGCTTGTGAAGAACTCCATGGACCACGGCTACTACGTGGGCTCCCGTGGTTCGGTAGGCTCCTCCTTCGTGGCCTTTGCCTCCGGCATCTCCGAGGTAAATCCCCTGCCGCCCCACTACCTGTGCATGGACTGCAAGCATTTTGAGGCCTTTGAAAACGGCGAATACGGCTCCGGCTTTGATATGCCGCCCAAAAACTGCCCCAACTGCGGCAAGCCCATGAGCCGTGACGGCCACAACATCCCCTTTGAAACCTTCCTTGGCTTCAAGGGCGATAAATCCCCCGATATTGACCTGAACTTCTCCGGCGAATACCAGTTCTATGCCCACCGTTATACGGAGGAGCTGTTCGGTCTGGACCACGTGTTCAAGGCCGGCACCATCGGCACATTGGCCGATAAAACCGCCTACGGCTTTGTGAAAAAGTGGCTGGAGAGCAAGGGCAAAACCGTTTCCCGTGCCGAGGAGGACAGACTGACTCTGGGTTGTGTGGGCATCAAGCGCACCACCGGCCAGCACCCCGGCGGCATGGTGGTTATTCCCAACAACCGTGTGGCGGAGGATTTCACGCCCATTCAGCACCCCGCCGACGATGTGGATAAGGGCCTGCGCACCACCCACTTCGACTTCCACGCCATGCACGACACCATTCTCAAACTGGATAATCTGGGCCATGATGTGCCCACCCTTTATAAGTATCTGGAGGATATGACGGGCATTTCCGTTATGGATGCGGATGTGTGTGACCCGCAGATTTATAAGCTGCTGGAAACCCCCGAACCCCTCGGCGTAACGGCGGAGGATATCGAGTGCCCCACGGGCACCCTGTCCCTGCCCGAGCTGGGCACGCCCTTTGTGCTGCAGATGCTGATGGATGCCAAGCCCAAAAACTTCTCCGATATGCTGCAGGTTTCCGGCTTGTCCCACGGCACGGATGTGTGGCTGGGCAACGCCAAGGATTTGATTGCCGACGGCACCTGCACCATTTCCGAGGTGGTGGGAACCCGTGACAGCATCATGGTTTATCTCATCAACAAGGGCCTTGACCCCAGCATGGCCTTCAAGATTATGGAGATTACCCGTAAGGGTAAGGCTCCCAAGCTGTTGACCGATGAGCACAAGCAGGCCATGCGGGACCACGGTGTGCCCGAGTGGTACATTCAGTCCTGCCTGAAAATCAAATACATGTTCCCCAAGGCTCACGCCGCGGCCTATGTTATTGCCGCCATGCGCCTTGCGTGGTATAAGCTGTATTACCCCTTGGAATACTACGCTACCTACATGACCGTGCGCGGTGAGGATCTGGATACCAAATCCATTCTGGCAGGCCGCCCCGCCGTCAAGGCAAAAATGGCGGAAATCAAGGAAAAGATGAACCGCAAGGAAGCCACCGCCAAGGAGGAGGGCACCTACACCTCCCTGCAGGTCGTCAACGAAATGATGGCCCGCGGCATCCGGTTCCTGCCCGTGGATGTTTACAAATCCTCGGCAGCCACATATTCCATTGAGGACGGCAAAATCCGCCTTCCCTTCTCCTCTCTCTCCGGCGTGGGCGAAGCAGCCGCCAAGGCTCTGGAGGCCGCCCGCAATGACGGCAACGGCGAATACATCAGTGTGGATGATTTGCAGCTTCGCTCCGGCGCATCCAAAACCCTGATTACCGCTCTGGAGGAGCTGGGCGCACTGGATTCCCTGCCCAAGAGCACACAAATCAGCTTTTTCTGATGCGGAAACTTGAAAAAAATATTATTATGGGGTATGATAGTACCATTATTTCTGGGAGGTTAATAACATGAAGCATCCTGTTCTTTGCGCAGCCGGTGCCATTGCCGGTTCTTTGACCGCAGCCGGTGCCGTTCGCGCCGCTAAATTCGTGCCCGAGAAAAAGGATTGGGGCGTTGCCGCACCTGAAAAGGTAGATGCCGACAGAGCCGCCAAGCACATCTCCGGCGCCATTCAAATCAAAACCGTCAGCAATCCCGACAAATCTCTGGTGGATTGGAGCGAGTTTGAGAAATTCCATAAATATCTGGAGGAGTCCTATCCTCTGATTCACAAGACCATGACCAAAGAGGTTGTGGGCAAGGCCAACCTGATGTATTGCTGGAAGGGCACCAACCCCGACCTTGACCCCATGGCCATGCTGGCCCATCAGGATGTAGTGCCCATCGAAGAGGGCACCGAGGGCAACTGGACTCACCCCGCCTTTGAGGGCCACAATGACGGCGAATTTATCTGGGGCCGCGGCGCACTGGATATGAAGAATCACCTTATCTGCGTGATGGAAGCCATCGAAACCCTGATTGAGGAAGGTTTCCGGCCCGAGCGCGATGTTTACCTTTGCTTCGGTCAGGACGAAGAGGTTGTTGCCTCCGAGGATGCCGGTGCCAACGAAATGATGCATCTGCTCCAATCCCGCGGCATTCATCTTGACAGCGTGCTGGATGAGGGCGGCGCCATTCTGGATTTGGATATCAAGGGCCTTATCACCGGCAAAAAGCTGGTTGGTGTGGGTATTGCCGAAAAGGGCTACACCGACTATAAAGTAAGCGTTCACAACAAGGGCGGTCACTCCTCTCAGCCCCCTGCCCACGGCACCATCGGCGACCTTGCCAATGTGGTAAAGGATCTGGAGGGCCACCAGTTCAAGGCTGAGCTGCTTCCCTTCATTACCGAGATGTTCTCCTCCGTTGGCCGCAACGGCACCTTCCCCGTAAGACTGCTTGCCGCCAACCTTGATGTGCTGACTCCTCTGGTGAAGTTCATCATGACCAGGATTCCCCCTGCCGCCTGCCTTGTGAGAACCACCACCGCCGTTACCATGTGCGAGGGCAGCCCTGCCGCCAATGTTATGGCACAAAACGCCAACATCACCATCAACTTCCGTCAGATGCCCGGTGTTACCGTAAAAGATGTGGAAAAGCACATCCGCAAGGTTGTGAAGAATAAGGATATCACCGTGGAGCTGCTGAAGGCAAAAGAGGCCTCCAAGTTCTCCTCCATCGAGTCCCGTCCCTTCAAAACGCTGGAGTCCATCTGCATGCAGGAGAATGCCGACAACATCGTTGTGCCCTACCTTGTTATGGGCGGCACCGATGCCTGCTACTATGAGCCCATCTGCGAAAACATCTACCGTTACGCTCCCTTCAACGTGAGTGTTGAGCTGCTTCGCTGCACTCACGCCACCAATGAGCGTATTCCCGTAAAGACCATCGAGCCCGGCGTTGCTTTCTTCAAGCGTTGGGTGCGCCGCGCCTCTGCGGAGAAATAAATCGGATTTCACAAAAGCAAAGAGCCATCCGTGAGATTTCACGGATGGCTCTGTCTGTTTCATATTCGTTTTTTGTGATGATGAATTAACCTTCGTAAACCTTTCGCAGGGCATCGTTAAGCTCGGCCTTGCTGTAGCTTTCCATGGCACCGGCATCGGCGGCACCGTTTTTCTCCAAGGCACTGCGCCTGTTTTTCAGGGAGGGCTGTTTGTTCATGGCGCCGATGTAAACATCGTTGCTTTCCCACTTCATCATGGCCTCGGCGTTGGCAATGTAATCGGCGCAAAGCAGGGCGTAGTCCCGCACACCTTTTTGGGTGGCATCATATTTCACGGCCAGATTATAGGCCTGCACGGCGTAGCTGTAAGCCTCCCGGGCGTAGTTGTGGCTCACATCCCGTTTGCCCGCAAAGCCGAAGGCGGATTCCATGTAATCCTCGGCATTATCCATCAGGTTGTTGACGGCGGTGCAGAGCAAGTGAAGCTCGCTGTATGTGCCGTAGGCGTTGCAGCCCTTGATGTAGTAATCCAGAAAGGCGTTAAGCGCTTCTCCGCCCGCAACGGCGGAAAGGGCGTATTTGGTGGAAATCGCGCGGTAATTCTTCAACTTTTCCCCCAGAGCATCGGATAAATTCAAGGCGGCGGAGGAAAAAACGGCGCTGTAACTCACATTGGCAAGGCCTTTGACAAAGCCGCCGAGGTCGCAGCCGGGCATGGCGTTTATCAGCTGCTCGGCGCTGTCAAAGTCCTCCGCAAGGGCAAGGTCATTGAGCTTTGCCTCCACTACGGACTGCAGGGATGCGAAATCCTCCGTGGGGTTCAGGCTCCGAAGGTATTCAATCATCTCCACGGCGCCTGCAAAATCCCCGTTTGTCAGGGCTGCTTCAACGCAATTCTCCATGCGGGGGAGGTACTCCTTCGGCTCAAAATCCTCGAAGGTGCCCTTCATTTGGTCGGTCAGCTCCCTGACGGTGCCGGCGTTGCCGCTGTCAAGGCAAAGGTTGTAGCGCTCCAGAACGTTGCCTTTGATTTTCTTTCCGAACAGGGCTTTGCCGATGCCGTTCATGGCATCGTACTGGGCAATGGCGCTTTGGGTATTTCCCTGCTCGGCAAAGCCGACTGCCTTGCGGCACTGCACGGAGGAAAAGATGATAACCGTGCAAAACAGAATAATGATGCCAAGGCCCAGCACCGCAAGGGCGGCGGTCAGGGCGGAGCGGTCACGAAAACGGGTCTTTTCCTGCATTCTTAACAAATCCTTTATTGAAAAATCATATCGGTACTATTATAATAGTACCACAAATATTTATTGTTTAGTTAAGGAATGATGAACATGAAAAAAACAATTTTTAAAGTACTTTGCATGGTGCTGGCGCTGGTAATGGCATCCGTTTGCCTGACTGCCTGCGGCAATACCGAAGCCACGCAGGATTCTGCCGGCACATCGGCACCCGCTGCCCCCGCCGCTTCCGGCAGCAGTGAAGAGAACGAAACCGTCAGCAGTGCTTATTTCAAAGAGGGCGAGCATCCTCAGGTGCTGTTCACCATGGAAAACGGCGATACCTTTACCGTGGAGCTTTATCCCGAATTCGCTCCCATCACGGTGGATAATTTCCTGAGCCTTGTCAACAGCGGTTTTTATAACGGCTTGACCTTCCACCGGGTTATGGAGGGCTTTATGGCCCAGGGCGGTGACCCCAAGGGCGACGGCACCGGCGGCTCCGACAAACAAATCAAAGGCGAATTCGCCGCCAACGGCTTTTATCAGAATGCTCTGTCCCACACCCGCGGCGTCATCTCCATGGCCCGCGGCGGATATTCCATGGACAGCGCCTCTTCCCAGTTCTTTATCTGCTACGACGATTCCTGCCAGTATTCTCTGGACGGGAGTTATGCCGCCTTCGGCAAGGTGATTGAAGGCATGGAAACCGTGGATTCCTTCCTTGACGGGGAGTTCACATACAACAGCAGGGGTGAACTGGCAGTGCCTGTTACGCCCATTGTGATGAAAACCGTGGAGCAGATTCAACCGGCATAAAACATTTATCCGAATAAAAAAAGAAGAAAAGCGGTGTTTTACTGAGTAATAGTGAAACGCCGCTTTTTTGTGCTTTTTGATTGATGAAATCCGGCTTACAGCCCCAGTGCCTCATAGGTGAGGTCGCGCATGGGTATGTGCATCAGGCCGAAATAGCCCGGCCAGCCCAACACCTGCTGGGTGTATACAATGGCCACACGGGCATCCGGGTCCATCAGGATAAAGGCACCGGCGGCGCCGTCCCAGCCGAATTCGCCGATATGGCTTTTGGCGCCTTTTTCCTTGCTGACCAAGGTGCGCACCCCAAAGCCGTAGGCATAGCCGAGCCCCATGCTGCAAAGGAAATCCTGCTGCTCCGTCATCTGGGGGGAGCGCAGCAGGTCCACGGTTTTGCTCTCCAGTATCCGCACACCGTCGGGGGAGATGCCGCCAAGGCTCATGGCGGCGGCAAATTTGCCGTAATCCGATGCGGAGCAGACAAGGCCTGCACCGCCGCTCTCATAGGCGGGGGAGATGCCGAAGGGGCCGATGCCCACGGGCGTTTCCGTGATTCTGCCGTCCTTGACGGTGTAAGCCCCGGCCAGACGCCCCGCTTTTTCATCGGGCAGGTGCAGGGTGGCATCCTTCATTCCCAGGGGGTCAAAAATGTTTTGCTGCAGATAATCGGCAAACCGCATACCGGCGGCCACCTCAATCACACCGGCCAGCACATCCAGACAAAGGCTGTAACGGAATTTGGTGCCGGGCAGGAATTCCAAAGGGGTATCCTCCGCAAAGGCGGGCAGGATATCTAAAGTGGAGGCGTTGGGGTTGGTCTCAAGCACACGGCGGATGGCAGAGGATTCGCAGTTGTAATTCAGCCCGCCGCTCATGGTAAACAGGTGGCGCACCTTCAGCTTATCCCCCACGGGCAGCAGCACCTCCTGCTGCCGGTACAGGGCCTTGCCGTAGGCGGGCAGGTAACGGCATACCGGGTCGTCCAGCCCTATGATGTCCCGCTCCACCAGCTGCATGCCTGCCGCAGCCGTTACGGGCTTGGTGCAGGAGAAAAGGTAATAGAGCGTGTCGGGAGCGGCGCTGCCCACCGCATGGCGGCAGACGGGCTGACCGTTCCGATATACGATAATGTCCCCGGCGGGCAGACCTTTTTCGCTGTGAAGCCCGTCAAGGTAGGCGGTCAGTTTTGAAAAATCGTATGTCATGCTTTTTGACCCCTCACACAAATTGTTCCGCCATCAGCACGGTGCGAATGGCAATCAGCTCATCATAAAGGGTTTGTTCATCGGCCTGCTCAAGAGGCTCTTTTGCAAGGTGAGGTATGGCCGCTGCGCAGGGATAAAAGTTGACGGCATCCCGGATGTATTTGACGGCTAAGGCTTTGTCAAAGCCCTTGCCCTGCCGCCTCTTGATAGTCAGGTGGTCAATGTTATCCACATCTTTTAATACAACACAGTCAATCATGGCTTAATCCAGCTTTCTGATAAAATAGCGGCAGCCGCCCTCCATGTAATCGGGGTCACGCATGCAGGCTTTGCCCATAATGTCCCACAGTTTTACGGCATGGGTACTCATTCTGCCGTCCTCAAACAAATCTATCACACGCCCGCCCCGCAAATCGTCGTGGGCGCTCATGTTGTAGCCCAGAGCCGCATCGCAGGCCATGGTAATGCCGCAGTATTCGCCCTGCAAATCCGTTAAATGCTCGTGGCCGAAAAAGATGCCCCGTATGTCGCCTCGCTGCAGGCAGGCGAAGAACAGGCCCGTATTCAGCTCCGATGCCCCTATGGAGGCACGCTTGGAGCCCCGGGCATCGCACTCCTCCGGGTTGCGATAAATCAGCAGATACTCGGGCAGGGGAATGTGCATAAACATCACGCCGGGAATCTTGTGCCCGGTTTCCCGCTCGGCGGCAAGGGAGTTTTTATAATACCATGCAATCTGGTCATACAGCACGCCGGCCCCGTCTTCTCCGTCATTAAAATGGCGGGGCAATATGTAACGGGTGTTTTCGGGCAGACCGAAGGCGGCGGTGAAATCGGTGATACTGCGGTGGGAATCAAAGGCCCACAGACGGTAGGCGGTTTGGTCGCTGTCATGGGCCAGCACGGGCAGGCAGAAGTTGCCCACGCCGTGGAGCTGCTCCGGCCCTCTTGTGCCGAGGCAGCCGGGTACGGTTTCGTAAATGCGCTGCTCGGTTTCAATATCCAGCCCCGTTTCACGGTCGTGATTGCCGAAGATGGCTGCCCACGGCAGATTGCGGCGAAGAATGGGCTCGATGATTTCGCAGAAGTAGGCGCGCACCGCCTCGGGCGTTTGGTGGTTGAGGCATTGGTCGCCGCCTATCATGACAAAATCCGGGCGGGTATTCTCCAGCAGCGCCTCCAGACCGGCGGTGAGCTTGGGGTTGCAGTTTTCTCCCGCGTGAAAATCGGAGACCATCAGAATGCGGAAGGTGCCGTCCTCATGAAAACGAAGAACGGGAGGGTTGTTTTGTGCCATAACGATTCCTTTCGTGGCCGGAGCGGCCGGAAAAATACGGTAACGGTGAACAGGGAAATTACGCATCTTTATATGCGGCAATTTCCTTGCGGTAAAACAGAATCAGGAAGGGTACGGAGATAACAAAGGTCAGCAAATCCGCCAAAGGCTGGGATGCCTCCACGCCGCTGCAGGCAAAAAAGCGGGGCAGCAGCAAAATGGCGGGCACAAAGAAAATACCCTGCCGGCAGCTTGCCAGAAATGTGGCCTTTGCTTTAAAGCCGAGGCATTGGTACATCTGGTTGACATAGGTGGAGAATGCCATAAAGGGCATCACCGCCCCGGCGTAGCGCAGGGTTTCCATGCCGATGGCAATAACGGCATCCTCGTGGCTGAACCACGCCATGATCTCCCGGGGAAACAGAAAAACACCAACCGTTCCCAGCACGCAGATGACGGTGCCGACCCGGGAGGTGAACACAAAAGCGCTCCATGTGCGTTTGCGGTCGCCTGCGCCGAAGTTGTAGCCCGCCACGGGCTGAAAGCCCTGACCGAAGCCCAGCACCACGTTGCGCACCAACACATAAACCTTGTTGGCAATGGTGATGGCGGAAACGGCGGCATCACCGAACACCACGGCACTGTTGTTCAGTAAAGCGGCGGATAAGCTGCCCAGACTCTGACGGGCAACCGTGGGAAAGCCCGTTGTAAAAATCTGCCCGCAATCCCCGGGCTTCAGGCTGACCGCCCGCAGGGAGAGCTTCACAATGGAATGCCCCGAAAGGTAAGCGAACAAAAAGATGAAAAAGCTGATGGCCTGACTGATGGCGGTGGCCAGAGCGGCGCCGCCGGTGCCCATGCCCAGTTTGAAAATAAAGAGCGGGTCAAGGAACAGATTGATAACGCCGCCTATGCCCATGCCCCACATGGAGAGTCTGGCTTCCCCCTCGGCGCGCAGCACATTATTGAGAACAAAGGTGGAGCAGCTGATGGGAGCGGCCGCCGTAATATAGCGGGCGTAGGCTGTGGCGTAGGGGAGCATGGTATCCGAGCAGCCCAGCAGGCGCAGAATGGGCTCATCTGCCACAAGGCCCAGCACGGCAATCAAAAATCCTATGCCGATGCCGAGGAAAAAGGCGGTGGAGGCGTACATGGAGGCCTTGTCATCCTCCTTCCGGCCAAGCACACGGCTCACCAAATTGCCGCTGCCCATGCCAAGGCCGTAGCCGACGGCCTGAATCACGGCCATTAAGGGGTACACGGCACCCACGGCCGCCGAGGCCGAGGCGTTGATCTGGGAAACAAAATAGGTATCGGCTGTATTGTAAATAACGGTAACCATCATGCTGATAACCGTGGGCACGGCCATGGCCGTAACCAAACGGGGGATGGGGGTAGTCAGCATACGGGTGAACTGTTTTTCGCTGTTGGTCTGCTGCATGGCGGGAAATCCTCCGGGTTTTTACCTGCTGAAATAGTATGATTCTATTATACTACCTTTTTTATAAAATGCAAACAGAGCAGGGGATGATTGCTTTTTTACAGGCAAATAGCGGCGAGTATTTTTACAGGCAAATAGCGGCGAAGCGATTGACAACGATTTTTCAAAATGGTTAAATGAATTTATCACCAAACCATGGGGGGATTCCAAATGACACAAGCCGAAAAAACGGCGCTGTATTTTGAACGCATCGGGCTGACTTACCGGGATACGCTTATCCCCGATGCCGCACTGCTGAAAAAACTGCAGTATGCCCATGTGACCCATGTGCCCTATGAAACCACCGAGATTGTAGACAGACACCCTCTTTCTTTGGAAAATGACGATCTTTTTCAAAAGGTTGTGGTCGAAAAAAGAGGCGGGTACTGCTTTGAACTCAACGGCTTATTTGCTTGGCTGCTGCGCAGTCTCGGCTATTCGGTCAACGAGTATTTTGCCCGTTTTCTCAAAGGGGAGGCGGAGCCGCCCAAGCCCCGCCACAGAGTGCTTGAGGTGACCTTGCCGGAGGGGAAATACCTGTGCGATGTGGGTGTGGGGTGCCGTTCACCCCGTGAGCCTCTGCTTATCCGGGAGGGCATTGAGCAGAACCAATACGGCGAAAGCTACCGATTCGGTAAAGATGACTTTTTGGGTTGGGTGCTGTACGAAAAAAACGGAACGCAGTGGAGCCCGTACTTCTGCTATAACGAGAGCAGAATGCTGCCGAAGGATTTTTACACCCCGTCCTTTTATTGCGAAAATCATCCCGACTCCCCGTTCCTGAGCCTTATGATGTCAATCAAAACCGCAGACGGACGGGTGACTCTGGATAAAAACACCTTCAGAATATGGAAAAATGACACGGTAACGCAGGAAAAAGAGCTGCCCGATGAACAGCTGGATTCCGTTTGCCGCCGGTATTTCGGATTGTCGCTTCACAGGGAGTAAGGAGAAAAGGGTCGTATCCGCACAGGACTCCGGCAAGGCTTTTCTTTTGCTTCCGGACTTGCATTTTTTCTCGGTTTGTGATTCAATAGCGGAAGAGTGATTTATCACAAAGGTCAGTTCGAAACCTTCCTGACCGGTGAAGCCGAAAAACAAGGTGTAACCGAATCAAAACTAAAGGAGCGCGGCACTTTTGCCGCAAAGCAAATCATGAACCGAATCAATCAAAAAGCCCTGCTGCTGTCGCAGGGGGCCATGATAGCTGCCGGGTATGCGGGGGCCACGTGGCTTTCCGCCGCTTTCGGCATTGCCTACGGGGCGGTGCAGTTCCGCCTTTCCGAAGCCCTCACGGTGCTGTGCGCCTTCACGCCCGCCGCCGTGCCCGGTCTTGCCGTGGGCTGTTTATTGGGCAATCTGGCAAGCCCCTACGGTGTGTGGGATATTGTGCCGGGCGCGGTATCCACGCTGCTGGCGGCCCTCGTCGGGCGCAAACTGCGCCGGGTCACCGTGAAGGGCATCCCCGTGCTCACCCTGCTTATGCCCGTCCTCTTCAACGCCCTGTTTGTGGGGGCGGAAACGGCGGTGCTGTCGGGTGGCGAAGCGGGCCTTCCCGCATTTTTCGTTGCTGCCGCGCAGGTGGCGGCAGGGGAGGCTGCGGTGTGTTTTCTCGGCGGAATCCCCTTGTTTTTTGCCGTGAGAAAATCCCGGGTTTTCCGGAATGAATCATAAAAATAATCCCTTTCATCTCAGGCCGAGTGCCCGGGTGAAAGGGATTTTTTATTGTATTGTCCGTTTGCGGGCGGCGGGTCAGTTGGATTTAACGCCGAACAGCAGGCGCACATAGCGGGCGGTGATATCAATAAATTCATCAATATCCATATCGGGGTTGCCCAGCAGCCTTTGAAGGAACAGACCGTCACTCACAAACAGAATCAGCCATGAGAAATAGGCGGGGGGCAGCTTATCAGTGCGCTCGCCTATTTTTTCGGCAATCAGCT
>JAZRWZ010000170.1:0-11503 GCA_045599985.1 Acutalibacteraceae bacterium
TGACCAGATTATCCGACAGATTTCCGAGCGTGTGGAATACCTTCGCAATCTGGAAAAGCGCCGCGAGGATGTGCGCGATGCCATTACCGCACAGGAGAAAATGACCGAGGAAATCGCCGCCGCGTTGGATAAGGCCGTCACACTGGCTGAAATCGAGGATATTTACCGCCCCTTCCGCCCCAAGCGCCGCACCAGAGCCTCCGTTGCCAAAGAAAAAGGACTGGAGCCTTTGGCCAACGCTATCTACGAACAGCTGCCCGATTCCCCCGCACCTTTAGAGATGGCGGAGGAGTATATCAACCCGGAGCTGGGCGTGGAAACCGCCGAGGATGCCCTCAAGGGCGCCATGGATATTATTGCCGAAAACATCAGCGACAACGCGGATATCCGCCGCCGTCTGCGCAATCTGTTCTCACTGGTGGGTGTTGTGACCACCGCCGCAGTTGACCCGGAGGCCGAGAGCGTTTATAAAATGTATTATGAATACACCGAACCCGTCAGCCGCATGGCAGGCCACCGTGTGTTGGCCATTGACCGCGGTGAGAGAGAAAAGTTTTTGAAGGTCAGCGTTACACTGGACCCGGTAAAAGCCTCCAACGTGATTACAAGCGTTACCCTGAAGGCAGAGGGCTCCCCCTGCACCGAATGTGTGCGTGAAGCGGGTGCCGATGCCTATGCCCGCCTGATTGGCCCCAGTGTGGAGCGCGAAACACGCAATGCCATGACCGAGGCTGCCTGCGAAAGCGCCATCAAGGTATTCGGCATGAACACCAAAGAACTCCTGATGCAGCCGCCCCTGAAGGGCAAAACCGTTATCGGCCTTGACCCGGGCTACCGCACGGGGTGCAAGGTGGCCGTGGTGGATGCCACCGGCAAGGTGCTTGACACGGGCGTTATCTATGTGACCCACTCCGAGCAGCAAAAGGAGCAGGCCAAAGCCATCATCAAAAGATTTATTGAGAAATATCAGGTGGATGCCATCTCCATAGGCAACGGCACCGCAAGCAAGGAAACCGAAATGTTTGCCGCCTCTCTGTTAAGAGAAGTCAGCCGCAAGGTGAGCTACATGGTAGTCAGCGAGGCCGGTGCCTCCGTCTACTCCGCCTCCAAATTGGCGGCAGAGGAATTCCCCCAGTACGATGTATCCCTGAGAAGCGCCGTATCCATTGCCCGCCGTTTGCAGGACCCTCTGGCGGAGCTTGTCAAGATTGACCCCAAGGCCATCGGCGTGGGCCAGTATCAGCACGATATGCCTCCCAAAGAGTTGGATGCCGCCCTTGACGGCGTGGTGGAGGATGCGGTTAATTCCGTGGGTGTGGATCTGAACACCGCCTCCGCTCCCCTGCTGGCCCGTGTTTCCGGCATTAACGGCGGCCTTGCCAAAAGTATTGTGACCTTCCGTGAGGAAAACGGTGCCTTTACCTCCCGCGCGCAGCTGAAAAAAGTGCCCAAGCTCGGAGCCAAAGCCTTTGAGCAGTGCGCCGGCTTCATGCGCATTGCCGAAAGCAAAAATGCACTGGATAACACCGGCGTGCACCCCGAAAGCTACGATGCCGCCAAAGCCCTGCTCCAACTGTGCGGCTATGCCACCGCCAATGTGAAAAACGGCAATCTGGAAGATCTTGCCGCCAAGGTTACCCTTTTGGGCGAAGAAAAAGTAGCCGAAAAGCTGAACATCGGTGTGCCCACGCTGAAAGATATTGTCAAGGAACTGATGCAGCCCGGCCGTGACCCCCGTGATGAACTGCCTGCTCCCCTGCTTCGCACCGATATTATGGAAATGAAGGATTTGAAGCCCGGCATGGAAATGACCGGCACCGTGCGAAACGTTACGGATTTTGGTGCTTTTATTGATATCGGCGTGCATCAGGACGGATTGGTGCACGTTTCCAAAATCACCAACAAATACATCAAGCATCCCTCCGAGGTGCTCAAGGTCGGCCAGATCGTTACCGTTTGGGTACTTGCCGTGGATGTTGCCCGCAGCCGTATTTCCCTGACCATGCTCGGTCAACCCAAAACAGAACAGTAAAACGCACAAATGCCCCTGCGGTTTTGAAAGACCGCAGGGGCATTTTACATACATATTATTATTTCGGGTTTATCGGCAAAAGGAATCAGTGAACCGCCTGAGGTTCATCCAGCGAAAAGCTGTATACCCTGTCGTATCCGGTATTCACACAGAGGTCAAAGGTCAGGTCATCCATATTGTAAACGGAACTCCAGAGGGTGGAGCAGATGTAACCGTGCAGGTCGGCATCCTTCATGGAGCATTTCTGCAAAATATTCATGGCCTTTTTCTCGGTAATAATGCCATTGGCGGGGCCGAGGTTTTCTTTTACAATATCCGTGCGCTCCCAGCCCATGCCCATAGGGTCATCAACCCCTTCGGTGAGGTAATAATTGGCTGCCGTAATCCAATCAATACCGGCATCCCGTTTTTCGGGCTCAATCACATTCATTTTGCCGTCCACATATTCAATCACGACACTTCTGCCTGTGGCATCGGCAATCTGGTAATGATAGGTACAGCCGCCCAGCAGCAAATCCCGCAAATCGTGGCTTTCAAAAATGGCAATCGCCTCATCCACGGTGGCGGCAGTATCAAGGCAGGCACGAATCATGGTGGTGGTAGTCAGGTTTTTTCGGCAGGAAATCTGAAATAACGGGTCTTTTTCCAGTTCAAGCACACCGATGGAAAGGCCCTTTTCATTCATGCCGTCAAGAGGAGCATAGGGAGCCAGAAGGGTCAGCAAAGAGGAGGCTTCATCCTCGGGCAGATTCCAATCATTATTATAGAGGAAGAAATACAGCGAAACCATGGAAACGCTTTTGTAGCCGTTTTTCGGGTGAGTCCATACCAGCATCATGGGGGAATCCATGTAGTCAAAATTGCGGGCAAGCAGGGCATCTCCGCCCGGTGTTTGGGCATTAAAGGTGGTGCAGCCGAAATTCACGGGCTTCAAAAACACATTTCCCAAGCCGTAGGCAAACAGACCCACCGTTGTGGAATTTCCGTACTCCAGCATCTTTTCAAAATCATAATCATAGCAGTAATCCATGGTGTAAAAGCCGTCGGTCACCTTTTGAATGGTCTGAAGCGTTTCCACCTGAGGCTTCCACAGCCCTGCACTGCCCAGAAAAGCAATCAGCGCAGAAAGAACGGAACAGGTGCCGGAACGAATAGCAGAAAACATGGTACCACACTCTCCTTCGACTTGTATTTTTGAGAAGCAGCATTGCATCCGATAATAAGCGTGAAAATACGCTGATTTGCAATTTATCAAAGAATAAAGAAATAGTCAACGGACAAATTCGCATATAAATGCAGGATAATAAGCAAAAGAAAGGCCAACCGCACGGTAACGGCTGGCTTTTTTGATTATTTTTTGAATTTATCGTTTATCTTGTCAAAGATATTTCCTTTTTTGTCACCGGCGGGAGCACCGCGCTTGATGCCCATTTCCGCCTCCAGCTCGGTGAGAAGCTGCTTCTGGCGTTCGGTCACATTCTTGGGAATCTCCACAACCACGCGCACAAGTTGATCGCCCTTGCCGCGGCCGTTCACATCCACAATGCCCTTGCCTCTTAAGCAGAAGACCTTGCCGGGCTGTGTACCGGCAGGCAGTTCAAACTGCACATCGCCGTCCAAAGTGGGGATGCGTAAGCTGTCGCCCAGGGTGGCCTGGGTAAAGCTGACCTTTAAATCATACCACACATTGTTGCCTTCGCGCTCAAAGTTGGCATGGGGGCGCACAAACACGGCCACACGCAAATCGCCCCGGGGGCCGCCGTTCACGCCAACACTGCCCGCACCGCGCACGGCAAACACCTGCTGGTCATCAATACCGGCGGGAACATTCACCTCCACCTTGCTGTGGCGGGT
This sequence comes from Acutalibacteraceae bacterium, assembly GCA_045599985.1. GTDB lineage: Bacteria > Bacillota > Clostridia > Oscillospirales > Acutalibacteraceae > CAG-177. The sequence continues at coordinate 3,887 of JAZRWZ010000170.1, forward strand.
CACACGCCCGCCGCCCCGGCATTTCTGGCAGGGATGTTCAATCACCTTACCCTTACCACCGCACTTGGGGCAGGGCTTGGTAGTGGAAATCACGCCCAGTGGGGAACGCTGCTGCACATTGACATAGCCTCTGCCGCCGCAATCGGCGCAGGAATGGGTGGATGTGCCCTTTTGCGCACCGGAGCCGCCGCATTCGGAGCAGGTTTCCACACGGCTGACCTCCACCTCGCGCTTGCAGCCCTTGGCCGCCTCCTCAAAGGAGATGGTGAGGCGGGTCTGCACATCCTCACCTCTGCGGGGTGCGTTGGGGTTGGACTGACGGCCGCCAAAGCCGCCGAAGCCGCCGCTGCCGCCGCCGAAGAAACTGCCGAACAGGTCGCCCAAATCAAAATCGAAACCGCCTGCACCGCCGCCGAAGCCGCCCGCACCGAAGTTCGGGTCCACACCCGCATGACCGAACTGGTCATAGCGGCTGCGCTTCTCCTTATCGCTGAGCACTTCGTAGGCCTCGTTGGCCTCCTTGAATTTTGCCTCAGCCTCGGCGTTGCCGGGATTCAGATCGGGGTGATATTTTTTGGCAGCCTGACGGTATGCCTTTTTTATTTCATCATCGGAAGCGCCCTTCTGCACACCGAGCACTTCGTAGTAATCACGTTTATTCTCTGCCATACTTGCTCCAAAAGCGGGGCGCCGCAACTGTCAGAACGCAGCTGCGGACCCCGGAATCATATCATTGGATTATTCTAGGATATTCGGTTAAGCCTCGGGAGGAATGTCGGTGTAATCAGCCTGATCGTAACCGGCACCGTTACCGTTGAAGCCTGCGGCCTGATTGGGGTCAAAGCCTGCGGCATTGGGGTCACCCTGAGGAGCGTTTGCCTTGTAGATTTTCTCGGAAATCTCGTAGAACTTGGCGGTCAGTTCGTCCTTGCGGGTCTTGATGAGGTTGATGTCCTCGCCCTTCAAAGCCTCCTTCAGAGCGTCAATCTTGGTGTTGATTTCGCCCTTGTCGGCCTCGTCAAACTTGTCGCCTTCATCGGTGAGCAGCTTCTCAACCTGATATACCATCTGGTCGGCCTCGTTGCGGGTATCCACCTCTTCGCGGCGCTGCTTATCCTCCTGAGCAAAACGCTCAGCCTCGGCCACGGCCTTGTCGATATCGTCCTTGCTCATGTTGCTGGAAGCGGTGATGGAAATGCTCTGCTCCTTGTTGGTGCCCAGGTCCTTGGCGGAAACATGCACAATGCCGTTGGCATCAATGTCGAAGGTAACTTCAATCTGGGGCACACCGCGGCGGGCGGGAAGAATGCCGTCCAGGTGGAACACGCCCAGAGTCTTGTTATCCTTGGCAAATTCTCTTTCACCCTGCAGCACGTGAACCTCAACGGAGGGCTGGTTGTCGGCAGCGGTGGAGAAAATCTGGCTCTTCTTTACGGGGATGGTGGTGTTGCGCTCAATAATCTTGGTGTTGATGCCGCCCATGGTCTCGATGCCGAGGGACAGAGGGGTAACATCCAGCAGCAGCAAGCCGGTCACTTCGCCGCCCAGAACGCCTGCCTGAAGGGCGGCGCCGATGGCAACGCACTCATCGGGGTTGATGCCCTTGAAGGGCTCTGCGCCGGTGAACTTCTTAACAGCCTCCTGCACGGCGGGGATTCTGGAGGAACCGCCTACCATCAGCACTTTGTTCAGCTGAGAAGCCTGCAGGCCGGAATCGCTCATAGCCTGACGAACGGGGCCCATGGTGGCCTCCACAAGGTCGGCGGTCAGCTCGTTGAACTTTGCTCTGGTCAGGGTCATTTCAAGGTGCTTTGGGCCGGTGGCATCGGCGGTGATGAAGGGCAGGTTGATGTTGGCGGTGGTAACACCGGACAGCTCAATCTTGGCCTTCTCGGCCTCTTCCTTCAGGCGCTGCATGGCCATCTTGTCGCCGCGAAGGTCAATGCCCTGCTCCTTCTTGAAGGAGTCAACCATCCAGTCGATGATTCTCTGGTCAAAGTCGTCGCCGCCCAAACGGTTGTTGCCGGCGGTTGCAAGCACTTCCTGAATGCCGTCGCCCATCTCGATGATGGAAACATCGAAGGTGCCGCCGCCAAGGTCGTAAACCATGATTTTCTGGTCATTCTCTTTGTCGATGCCGTAGGCAAGGGCTGCGGCGGTGGGCTCATTGATGATTCTCTTGACCTCAAGGCCGGCAATCTTGCCTGCATCCTTGGTGGCCTGACGCTGGGAGTCGGTGAAGTAAGCAGGCACGGTGATAACGGCCTCGGTTACCTTTTCGCCCATATAAGCCTCGGCATCCGCCTTCAGTTTCTGAAGAATCATGGCGGAGATTTCCTGGGGGGTATACTTCTTGTCATCAATGCTTACTTTGTAGTCGGTGCCCATCTGTCTTTTGATGGAAGCAACGGTCTTGTCGGGATTGGTAATAGCCTGACGCTTTGCTACCTGGCCAACCATTCTCTCACCGGTTTTGCCGAAAGCAACCACGGAAGGAGTGGTTCTGCCGCCCTCTGCGTTGGCAATAACAACGGGCTCGCCGCCTTCAATCACGGCCACGCAGGAATTGGTTGTACCTAAGTCGATACCGATAACTTTTGACATAATTTTATCCTCCTATATTACATGAAGTATTTTTACATATTTAATTTGCTACCTGAACGGTGGCAAAACGGATAACGGTGCTGCCGAGCTTGTAGCCCTTCTGGAAAACCTGAGCAATCACATTCTCGCCGAAGTCTTCGCTTTCGATGTGCATGACGGCGTTGTGCATGTTGGGGTCGAATTCCTCCCCTACCTCGCCGAACATTTCAACACCTGTTTTTTTGAGCAGATCGTTGAACTGATTGAAAATCATTTCCACACCCTTGCGGTAATCCTCAAAGGAAGCATCGGCATTCATGGCTGCCCGCTCAAAATTATCCAGCACCGGCAGAATGTTTTTGATAACATCGGCACGGGCGGAGGTGTGGGTTTCCTCTTTCTCCTTCTGGGAGCGCTTGCGGAAGTTGTCATATTCCGCACGCAGGCGCAGGTTCATGTCCTTCTGTTCATCCAGCTCTTTTTGCAAAGCCTCTTCCTTTTCGGACTTGTCTGCTTTTTTTGCTTTTTTCTCGGCCTTATCGGCCTTCCTGGTTTTGCCGACCTCGGGCGGAGCAAATTCCTGCTCGGTGCCGGCGGCCTTTTTCTCTTCGTTGCTCATTGTCTTTCTCCTATTCCTCCAACGCTTGCTCTATGAGCCGCCCTACCAGATCGGTGAGGTAGCGCACATTGGGAATGATGGTTTCGTAATCCATTCGGGTGGGGCCAATCAGACCGAGGGTGCCCGCTTCCTGCCCGCGCACGGAGTATTTGCCGAGCACCACGCTGGAATTTTCCAGCTGACGGTACAGATTCTCACGCCCGATGGTAATATTCAAATCCCCTTTTGAGGAATTGATAACACGCAAAAGCGGCTCTTCCTTATTGAGGAAGCTTAACAGCTCATACACGCTGTCGCCGTAGTCGCCGCCCTGAAGCAGATTGGATTGCCCCTCCAGCAGAATCTGTGTTTCCGCCGTGCTTTGCGCCAATTCGGAAACGGCAGCAAGCATGGGGAACATCAGCAGCACATCGCTGCCAAGGGAGGCAGCCACCGTCTGCATGGAGGCCACGCTGATTTCGCTGGCCTGACGCCCTACAAGGGTGCTGTCGCAGATGTTGTAGAAAGCCTCCAGAATGTGGGAATCCAGCGCACAGTCCAGTCGGCAGAGTCTGCTTTTGAGAATACCGTTGGAGGTGAGCAGCACCATCATGGCGGAGCGGGAACCGATGGGCACCAGCTCAATGCGGCGAATCACGGTGCATTCCCCGCCCGGGGTGGTGGAAAAGCCGGCGCATTGGGTCAGCTCCGCAAGAACGGCACCGGCGTGCTCAATCAGGCGCCCCGGGTCACCGGCGGCGGAGGCGATGCCCGCTTCCATCATGCGGCGGGTGACTTCGTCAACCTCCCGGGGCTTCATCAGGTAATCCACATAGTAGCGGTAGCCCTTGTGGGAGGGAACGCGGCCCGCGGATGTGTGGGGCTGCTCCAGATAGCCGAGGGAGGAAAGCTCGCTCATCTCGTTGCGAACGGTGGCAGAGGAGATGTTCATGCCGGTTTTGGCAATCAGCTCTTTGGAGCCGATGGGCTCACCGGTTTTGATGTAATGCTCAACCACGGCGGCTAAAATCAGCTTTTTTCTGTCGCTGAGCGATTCCATCTGCCATCCTCCTCTCTTTCTTCGTCCTCAGTGCTAACTTTAGCACTCTTTTGCCTCGAGTGCTAATCCTTGCTTTTACTATACCCCCGAAGTCCCCGTTTGTCAAGGGCTGTAATTGTAAATTGTTTGTTAATGCGTGTTTTTTTTGCAGTAAATCACAGCCGGCCGCTTCCGGCACATCCTTTCATAAAATTCTTGACCTGCCACCGTGTTTTTGCTATGATATAAATGTATATTTATCTTTTGATAAAGGAGAAATCACTTTGGCCGTCAATAAAGACAGAATTCGTAACTTTTGTATTATTGCCCATATCGACCACGGCAAATCAACCTTGGCAGACCGTCTGCTGGAGTTGACCAAATCCGTTGCCCTTCGTGACATGACGGAGCAGATTCTGGACGATATGGACTTGGAGCGTGAGCGCGGCATCACCATCAAGGCCCACGCCGTAAAGCTCAACTACACCGCCGACGGCGGCGAGGAATACAGCTTAAATCTGATAGTCACCCCCGGGCACGTGGACTTCAACTATGAGGTTTCCCGCTCCCTTGCCGCCTGCGAGGGTGCCATACTGGTTGTTGACTCCACACAGGGTATCGAGGCCCAGACCCTTGCCAACACCTACCTCGCCCTTGACCATGACCTTGAACTGGTGCCCGTTATCAATAAGGTGGATTTGCCCTCCGCCCAGCCCGAGCGTGTGGCAGCTGAAATCGAGGATGTCATCGGCCTTGACTGCTCCCGTGCCCCTCAGGTTTCCGCCAAAACGGGATTGAATGTGGAACAGGTGCTCGAGCGCATCGTAACCGATATTCCCGCCCCCAAGGCAGACGATAATCAACCCCTGCGTGCCCTTATTTTTGACTCCGTTTATGACAGTTACCGCGGCGTTATCGTGTATGTGCGTGTAATGGAAGGCAAAATCAAAGCCGGTGACACCATGCGCATGATGCAGACCGGCGCCGAATTCACCGTGGTGGATGTGGGCTATATGCGCGCCCAGTCCATGGAATCCGCTCCCGAGCTGACCGCCGGTGAGGTAGGCTACATCACCGCCTCCATCAAAACCGTGCGGGATGCCAAGGTGGGTGATACTGTCACTTTGGCCTCCGCCCCCGCAGCCAGTCCCCTGCCCGGCTACCGCAAGGTGCTGCCCATGGTGTTCTGCGGCGTGTACCCCGCCGACGGCAACGACTATGAGGCTCTGCGCGATGCCCTTGAAAAATTACAGCTCAACGATGCCGCTTTGTCCTATGAGCCCGAAACCTCCGGCGCTCTTGGCTTCGGCTTCCGCTGCGGCTTTTTGGGTCTGCTCCATCTGGAAATCATTCAGGAGCGTTTGGAAAGAGAATATGACCTTGATTTGGTCACCACCATTCCCAGCGTTATCTACAAGATTTATATGAGTGACGGCACCATGATAGAAATTGATAATCCCACTCACTACCCCGACCCTGCGGATATCGACTACTGCGAGGAGCCCTTCACTCTGGCTCACATCTACTCCCCCTCCGAATATGTGGGCACCATTATGGATTTGTGTCAGGGCCGCCGGGGCGTGTTCAAGGGCATGGATTACATTACCAAGGACCGTGTGGACATCACCTACGAGCTGCCCCTTAACGAGATTATTTACGACTTCTTCGACAGCCTGAAATCCCGCACAAGAGGATATGCCAGCTTTGATTACGAAATCACCGATTACCGCCGTTCCAACCTTGTGAAGCTGGATGTGCTGCTCAACGGCGATATCATCGACGCTCTCTCCTTCATCATTCACGCCGACAATGCCTACCCCAAGGCACGCAAGATTGCGGAAAAGCTGAAGGATAATATTCCCCGCCAGATGTTTGAGATTCCCGTGCAGGTAGCCATCGGCGGCAAGGTCATCGCCCGCGAAACCATCAAGGCCATGCGCAAGGATGTGTTGGCCAAGTGCTACGGCGGTGATATTACCCGTAAGAAGAAGCTGCTTGAAAAGCAGAAGGAAGGCAAAAAAAGAATGCGCTCCTTCGGCTCCGTGGAGGTTCCTCAGGAGGCATTTATGGCCGTGCTTAAACTGGATGACAATGACTGAGCCTGTCGGATTATATTTACACATCCCCTTTTGCCGTTCCAAATGCCCCTACTGCGATTTTTACTCCGTCGTGTCCAAAGGGGATATTTTAGATGCCTACACCGCCGCATTGTGCAGACGGATTGACGAATGGAACGGGCAAACCTTTGATACTCTCTATTTGAGCGTCCGCACACCGTCCCTTTTGGGTGCGGGACGGCTTGGCGATGTTTTGAAGCATATGCGTTTGTCGCCGGATGCGGAAATCACCGTGGAATGCAACCCCTCCGATGCGGGCATCCCCGGCGGGTTTGATTTTGCCAGGGCAGCCGATGCGGGAGTAAACCGCATTTCCCTGGGACTCCAATCCGCTTTGGACGAGGAGCGAAAGCTGTTGGGCCGCCGTGCCGGGGTGAAAGAGGCGGAATATGCCCTCAAGGCAGCATACGCTGCGGGCATCACCAATATTTCACTCGACTTGATGCTTGGGGTCAGCGGTCAGACGGCAGCATCCCTTGACCGTTCCCTTGATTTTTGTATCCATTCCGGCGCCCGCCATATCAGCACCTATATGCTGAAAATCGAGCCCGGCACCTTTTATGACAAAAGCAGAAGCAGGCTGAATCTGCCCGATGAGGACACGGTCTGTGACTTTTATCTGCAAACCGTTGATAAAATGAACCGTTCCGGCTTTCCCCAATACGAAATCAGCAATTTTGCCCTGCCCGGTTACGAAAGCCGCCACAACCTGAAATACTGGCACTGCCGGGAATATCTCGGCCTTGGCCCTGCCGCCCATTCGTTCATGAACGGCAAACGCTTTTATTTTGAACGGGATCTGGACTCGTTTTTAAGCGGGAATTCCCCCACGGCAGACGGTGACGGCGGAGATTTTGAAGAATACGCCATGCTCGCACTGCGGCTGACAGAAGGGCTTCGTTTTGACTTCACCCTTTCAAGATTCGGCACCCCCGTGCCCGAAAACGTGATTGCCAAAGCCAAAAAACTGACTCCCATGGGCCTTACTGCGGTGACCGACCAAAGCATATCTCTCACTCCAAAAGGCTTCCTTTTAAGCAACACCGTAATTGCGGAGCTGCTGGAGGACATCTGAATTCATAACACCAAACAGCGGCACGCTCCTTTCTATTCGGAGAATGCCGCTGTTATCTTTTGTTATTTTATTATGTCGATTTCGCTGAAATCAAAGGGAATCCGCTGCCCTTTTACGATATGGAAGCAATGCCGACCCAAAGAGAAAATCGGGCGGTCATGCTTGAGAGAATCGGAATACACACTATCCACCTGCGCCTCGGGAA
>JAZRWZ010000171.1:0-5247 GCA_045599985.1 Acutalibacteraceae bacterium
TTTCTCCGTCCCCCCTCACACCGAAAGCAAGCCGGTGCTGAAGGACGCCGACGCTTTCCGCGCCGCCTGCGAAGCCGCAGACATCCGGTTCTGCTCCGCCAACGGCGCCGACCCCATCGCTGCCGAGGGCATTCCTCATGCCGAAAAGGTGATTCGTGAGCAGCTTGCTCAACTGGAGCTGAGTAAGGAGATTACGGGCAGCAATGTGGCTTTGTTCTCCACCGATTCCTCCGTACAGTCCGCTCTGGTGGAACTGGCGGAAAGCAAGGGTATGATTTATCTCTCCCCCAACTTCCCCTCCGCTTACGGCGGCATGGACACTCATTTTGACGTTGCCGCTCCCAAGAAAATCACCGACACCGACACCCACGTTTCCGATTTGAAAAAAGCAGTTAAAGGTGCCGAAGGCCGTTATGCCGTTTACAATTACAGCCTGATGTCCGACACCGTAAATGCGGCGGTTTACTGTGCCTTTGATTTTCTCAACGGCACCGCGAACAACGGCAATCTCAGTGACAGAATCGCTCTGCGTTACGCTCAGGCCTCCGATGAAAAAATCGTGCCCGTTCCCTATGACAGCCACATTTCCAATGTTTGGTGCGGCTATAAAGAGGGTGCCTACACCGTCATCAAAAAATAACTCCCCTAATTTCAGCAGCCGGATTTCTTCCTTTGAAGGGTGAAATCCGGCTGTTTCTTTTTGCCCTGCCCGGTATGCCGCAAAGCCGGTTGTGCTGCCTTTTTCACTTCCATACGGCAATCATCCTTTTTCTGCCAATTCTTTGTGACAAAAGAATACCGTTTTCGCTATTTTCCGTATTATTATTATCATAATTTTATCGGTTTCTGTTGATATATATCGGTCTTTGTCACATTTTATTGCCAATTATTGGTAATTTTGTTGTTGACACAATTACCATTTTATGGTAATATCTGCGTGAAGTTAATCAACAGGAGGTTAATCAATGGGAAAAATGTTGAAAGTCATTTTAACCGAGGACAGTTCCGAATTTTCGCACCGTTTGGCCGGTGCTTTGCGCAGCGGCGGGTGCGAGGTCACCACCCTGCCCCGTGACGGGGAGGCGCTGCTTCACCGCCTGACCGCCGACGATATGCCCGACGTCATTATTATGGATGCCTTTATGGCGGGGCTGGATGCGTTGGGGGTTCTGCGCAAGCTCAACATGGCCGCTCTGGGGCGCAAGCCTCTGGTAACCGTGCTTTCCCCCGCCGACAATGCCCGGCTGGAGAATGAGCTGCTGCAATGGGGTGCCGATTATTTCTTTATTATGCCCTTTGAGCCCGATACACTGGCGGAGCGAATACTGGAATTCAGCGCCGTGCAGGAGCCCGGGGAGCACAAGCCCCGGGGCGATAATCTGGAAATCACCGTTTCCAAGATTCTGCACGAAATCGGGGTGCCCGCCCACATCAAGGGCTACCAATACCTGCGCCACGCCATTATCATGTGCGTAAACGATACGGAAATGATGAGCTCCGTTACCAAGGTGCTTTACCCCACGGTGGCAAAGCTTTACAAAACCACTCCCTCCCGGGTGGAGCGCGCCATCCGCCATGCCATAGAGGTGGCGTGGGACAGAGGGGATGTGGATATTCTCAGCTCCTATTTCGGCTACACCATTCAGAATGAACGGGGCAAGCCCACCAACAGCGAATTCATTGCCATGATCAGTGACCGTCTGCGCCTCGGTAAAAAGGATGCAAACGCCATACAGCTTTAACCGGCAATCACATTTATCAATATATAAAAAGATAAGCGATGTTTCATCCGGCAGAATCCTGTCGGGAATGAAACATCGCTTTTTGTTATTCGGTTCAGAAAACAAACGGTAAGCCGTTTTCCTTTTTCAAAAGAATTACGCTTTCAAAAGCCACAGCTCGCTGAACATAATGCCCATGTATTTTTCCTTCATCAGCAGTTCAACGCAGCCGTTTTCTATGAATTCGGCGGGCACACGGTATTCGATGCAGCGGAAACCGGGTGCCATAAAATCCTTTTCGAATTTTTCGTTGCGGGTGCCGCCGAACTGAGGCCCTTCATACACAGTGTGGCCGTTGACCATAACCGTGTGGTCGGGAATGCGGTCATCCGTTTTATTCATAAAGGAAACCCGAAGAATATAATCTCTGCCGGGCTCCAGACCTGCCGTTTTGAGGCGGAAGGAGGGATTGTCAAAAATATTGAACATGCAGGTGGGCATGGAGCCGTTGTTCACATGGGGCATATCCCCGCGGAAGTTCATGTAAACCTCCCCCTCCTGCACGGGAACGCCGCTTTCGGCAAGGCCGTTGAGCGCCACAGAGAAATAATACTCCCCCTGCCCCACCTTTGTGCGGTTGGGCAGCTGACGCAAAAAGGCTTCACGCTCCTCTGCCGGCAGGGTGTCGGCGTAGTCAAAGCGGTTGAGCAGCCACGCTCTGTCGGTAACGGGCAAATCAATGTGCTCCAGCACGGCACCCCGCTCCCAGTTATCGGCACAGTAATGCTCAATATCCGTCTGCAAACCGATTTGCTCAAACAAGGTGGCGGCCAAAGTGTCGATCTCCCCGCGCACCGTTTGGTAATCGTCGGGCAGCGGCGTTTCCAGTATGGCTTTGGCGCAATCAAACCGGCCGTCGGCAAGGCAGTAATGCGCCCTTTTCACCAAATCCTTTTCAAACAGGCGGCGGTACCGCAGCAGCCAATCGCACAAAGCACGGAAGCGCAGCTGATTGAAGCGCCAGTTCTCCTTCAGGAAAGGATAATCCCGGTTCAGCTCGTTGAATATGGCAAAGGTGGTGTCAATGGTGGGATTTTCGCCGGGGTCACAGCTCCAATCCAGCTCCAGGCGCAGAATGGCATCGGCCAGTTTTGCCGTATCGGCACCGTAGAAGAACAGGCGGGCGTAATCCTGCAAAGATTCGCGGATATCACAATCCGGGTCAAAATCCATGTTGCTCCAGATAAACTTGTTCACATCGTCGGTGATGCCCTCCGAATAACTGACGGAGCCGCACACATAGGGGCGGGTCAGGCGGTGCAGGCGGCGGAACTCCATGGGGCGGGGATTGGTGCATTCCCGGCCAAGGCCCGTTATCAAGGCAAAGTGCCAGTCGTCCCGGTCAAAATGCACCGGGTATTCACAGCGCACATTGTGGGTGATGTCGGGGTAAAAACGAATCGGGTATTTCATGGGCAGCTTGCGGCGCAAGTCATCTATCATGAAAGCGTGGTTCGGCCCGGTGATGATGCCGTCAATATCCTCCTCTGCGCCCTGAAGGGATTCAATCAGCGCCTCTCCCCAATTTTCAATCTCATGGGGTGCCTGAGCGGAGGGCCACATTTCGATATTCGGGAAAACGGTTTTGGTCGCCTTTTTCACCGCACGGCAGCGTTTTACCAACTCGTCGGCAGGCAGGTCGCCGGGGTCACCTCCGGGGGGGAAAATGATGTTCACCCGTGACAGAGTGGTCAGCAGCTTGCGGCGGCGCTCGGCAGCGCTCTCATCCGTTTCGCCCTTGGCGTTTGGCCACCACAGGGATACATCCAAATCCAGTTCATCCGCCATTTCGGTAGCCTTAATCAGGAATTCTTCCTCATCGTATTTCATCAGGCGGTTGCGGCGGGATTCCAGCCCTTCATAGGGAATGTGCTCCACCGTATTGCAGAACATATACATGACATCCAGGTAATAGCGGAGGTAGTCCTCATAGCTCCATGCATCGTAGGTGTTCGGCGTGGTGCGGTAACCCATCTGATGGCCGCGGATGCGCTTATCCGGGGCGTAGGTGCCGGCAATTTCTTCCGTCAGCTCCGCTGTTCCGTTTTTAAACTCCGCCTTGCGCAAAAGCAGGGCATAGGCAAATACCAGCCCGCGAATACCGTTGGCGATGAAGGTAAAAGTGCCGTTTTCCGTCTTAACGGAAAAGCTGTCCTTATTTTCACGGTCATCGGCAGCAAACAGCACATTGGCCTGCTCCGGCTTATCGGTGAAGGCGGGTGCTTTTCCCATGCGGGCCGTCAGCTCATCGGCAAAAAGTTTTGCCGCCTGCAGGGCAGTTTCGTCCCCGGCGTACAAACAGAATGACTGTATTTTCATCATATTCCCCTTTCACAGCACTGGATTATTACCCGTTCAGCATATCATATTAACCTTTTTCCGTCAAGAAATCTCCTTGACTCTTTCCGCCATGCGGCAAAAGAAAAAACCCGCTCAGCCGAGCGGGCATAATGGCGTTATTTACTTTGCTGCGGCAGTAGTGGCGGGCACATAATCCTTGGTGGAGAAAGCCGCCAGAACGGAATCATTTCCCAGTTCCATTTTCAGGTTATCATAGCAAAGGGGAATGGCGGTAAAGTGAACATATTTTTTGCCGTAAACCGTCATAAAGGCCATCAGATTTTCGTCACCCGCAAAGTCTTTGGGCTTCTGGCCCGTTACCTTTTCGATTTCTTCACAGTTAAAATAAAAATCAAGCGTATCGCCGGGCTTGTAGCAGAAATCGGCGGCAGGCTTGTATTCTTTACCGTTAAAGGTATACACGTAATCCTTCATGTCGGGGAAAATGCTCATGTCCGGTTTCGCCGCAGAGGTGCTGACACCGTTTTTACCGATATCCAGCTTAACACCGTTTACGGATATGCTTCCCATATCCTCTTTCACGGTCTTTCTGGTGCCGTCGGTGTACTGAATCAGGTGAACGGTGCCGTCCTTATCATCCGAAAAGCCCAGGCAAAGAGTAGGCTCAAAGTCTGCGGAGGCAATCTCGCGCATCTCCGTTTTTTCATCAAAAAATGTTTTGACATAGTCGAAGTAATCCACGGTCAGCCTGCCGTTTTTTTCTGACACGCCCATAGTGAACACTTCGTCCCTGCCGTCGCCGTCCACATCCTTGTAGATGGCATCCAGAATGGTGTAACGGGTGTGGGCAGTGGATTCGGAGCCCTTGTCAATCACAAAGCCGGTGTTGATTTTATCATCGTTATAGATTACGTTATCGCTCTTGTCATCGGAACCGGCAACCTCAAAAGCCTTTATATCTTCTTCATTCAGTTCACCGAATTTGTTACCCACATTCTCAACGATTTTTTCGAATTCGGAGGAACTGGCATCACCTTTTTTGCCGCAGGAGGAGAGTAAAAAAACGGGCACAATGCACAGAATCAGTGCCACTAACAATGAAATCGATTTTTTCATATCATCACCTCATGTGTATTTTATCATACTTGCCCCACCACTTCAATAA